>CANQLG010000037.1 GCA_947624645.1 Candidatus Gastranaerophilales bacterium | reverse complement strand
CTTGGTTTAAATTACTCAATGCAATTATACGGTATCTTCTATATTCTATTGCGCATCCTTGTGAATTAGATATTCCATAAATAAATAAAGAAATTAAGTAAATTATAAGAAGATTTAACAAGAATAAAATTACTATAATAAGCAGTTTTAAACATTCTTTCAGCTTAACTGGTAACTTGGGGAAAAGTGCATACTTAAAACATTTTCTGTTTTCTATCAGATATTTTAAAGATTTAAAGCCCTTTTTTATTGAAATTACAAGGAGTATAAATAATATCAGATATATCAAGTATATTATAGAATCCATTTTTCTGCCTTTAATAATTAACCGAAATTATTATACCACTTTTACCCCCCCCCAAGGCAAACGGTAATTTATTAAACATTAATAAGCCCTTCGCAGAGTAAAAATCTGCCCATTGGAATAACCTCGCAGTAGTTTGAGAGCGATTTTATAAAACATTCATTTTCGCAAAAACCGCCTGATAAATATATTTTATCGGGCTTTTTTGCAAAATTCCAAGCATTAAAGGCAATCCCGTGGATAAATTTAGCAACGGCGGTTTTTGCGTCGTTCCCTTTAGCTATATCGTCCATTATTTTTTCCAAGCCGAAAATTCCGCAGGTTATAACATATTTTTCCTTATTAAATTCTAAATCTTTTGCATTTATGGAATAAAATTTCAATAGCATTTCAATAGTTGCCCCTGTTGAGCTTGAGCAGGAGTTATTCCAATCCAAGTCTTTAAATTTGCCGTTTTTATATAACGCCCACTTGGAATCCCTGCTTCCCATATCAAGTATGAGCCCATCCGTATTTATTTTTTTTCTAAACCCCTCAATCAAAGCTATAACTTCATTTTCATAGCCGCTGCCAAAATTAAGCATTGATTTTGACATGTGCCCCGTTGCTTTGTCAAATTTAAAATCAATATCTTTTAAACTGCTTGAGGGGATAACGTAATAATTAAAGCCATTTTCGCACTTTACAAGGTCGGATGAAAATTGTTTCATCCTGTTTTCGTTGCTACTTTCAACTATTTTAGACCATGTCGTGCCAGCATCAAGTACAATCATCTTAACCTCAAAAACGCTTCTATTTTAGCTCTTGTAGAGTTTGTCGCAATATCATCAATATCTATATAAAGCCCGTTGTATTTATCCGCTAAATATTTAGCAAGCTGAGCTTTTGAGCAAAATGATTGAGAATAAAATACCGTCGGAACATCTTTATCTACAAACATTTCAAGCTCTATATCAGCAGGTGTCATAGCCTCAACACATCTGCTCCAGCCGTATACATGGGTTTCATTCGGAAATAATTCCAATAAAGAAAGGTCATTCGGCGGTACTCCCCAAAACCCGAATTTCGCTTCACAAGGTGTTAAATCATGGTTTTGAGGCTCATAAATATCTTTTGTTATAAGCTCAATTTTTTGCCTTAAAGGAAGATTTGACGTTGAAATTTTAACATCTCTCTTGTATGAAAACTCCTCAAATATACTTTTTACAACATTAAACCCTAAATCTTTTAAAACTTCATAAGCAAACCAGCCGCTGTCACACTTGTCTTTACCTATTGGTGCTAAAATTACAAGTAATTCTTCTTTATAGTGAAACGCAGCATTTATTATGTTCTTTATAATTGCACAGTATGAATCGGGCAGAATATCGGTTTTTTCAAAACCGTAATCAATGTCAAAATCCACCCAAATTGCGTTCGGAAACTTCTTTTTATATTCTTTTATCAATTCGGGATGAGGATACCCCCAAAACCCTATTATATTTTTACTCATACTTAAATTATAATATAAACGGTTTTTATATTATAATTTAGTTATGGAAAAATTATTTGAAAAAACTATTAGTACCCAAGAAATGTATAAAGGTAAGGTTTTTACCATAACACGTGATGATGTAGAGCTTTCAAACGGATATAAGACAATACGGGAAGTAGTTCATCATAATGGCGGAGTAGTTATAGCATCCGAAATAAACGGGAAAATATTAATGGTTAGGCAGTTTCGCTACCCGACGAAAGAAGTTTTGTATGAACTTCCGGCAGGCAAACTTGATAAAAAAGGTGAAACAATAGCCGATGCAGCTAAAAGAGAACTTGAAGAAGAAACGGGTCATATAGCTAAAACTTGGGAATCTTTAGGCTTTATCTGGACAACCCCGGGGTTTTGTTCCGAAAAATTATACCTTTTTAAAGCGTCCGATTTAACTCCCACACATCAGCATCTTGATGAGGGCGAAGTTTTGGATTATACTGCCATTGACAAAGAAGAAGTTTTTAAAATGGTAAAAGACGGCAGGATTAATGACTCTAAAACAATATCTGCACTAATGAGGGCTTATAAATTATGATAAAAATGGTTGTAACCGATATTGACGGCACTATATATACTCCCGAAAACGGAATAAAACAGGAAGTTAAAACCTGCATAAAAAAACTTGCCGATAATAATATTTATGTTGCAATTGCAACAGGAAGAAGTTATGGCAGCGCAAAAGCAATTGCCGACAAAATAGGAATAAAATGTCCTTTAATTTGTTATCAGGGAGGTTTGGTCAATTCGTACGAAGGAAAGATTCTTGACGTAAAATACCTGAATCAAAATATTGCCCGTGAAATTATTTCTGACTTTCGAAAACGTAAAATTCATCTTAACGTCTACATTGAAGACAAACTTTATGTTGAAGATGATAATCAATATATAAAAGATTATATTGGGGATAAAGGGATTGATTACACTTTAGTTGAATCCTTTGATGAGCTTGATTTTACAAAGTTAAATAAAATGCTTGCAATAAACTATAATACTAAAGTTATAGATGAATTAATCAAAGAATTAAGTGAAAAATATCCTCAAATATACGTGGTAAAATCATTTGACTATTTTTGTGAAATAGCAAATAAAGAAGCTACAAAAGGTAATGCCATAAAATTTTTAGCTAATCATTTGGGATTTAGCGAAAAAGAAGTACTTGCAATCGGTGATCAGAATAATGACATTGAAATGGTCAAAACAGCAGGCATAGGTGTTGCAATGGCTAACGGTACCGAAGAAATAAAAGCAGCGGCAGACTATGTAACAGACAGTGTTCAAAATGACGGGTTTGTTAAAGCCATCAATAAATTTGTTTGGGGAGCGCAAAATGTTTAGAATAGGACAAGGATTTGATATTCATAAATTAGCGGAAAAAAGGAAACTGATTCTTGGTGGGGTAGAAATCCCATATTCTAAGGGATTATTAGGTCACTCCGATGCTGATGCTTTAACCCATGCAATTATTGATGCAATGCTTGGGGCATTAGCTCTCGGTGATATAGGCACACATTTCCCTGATAATGACCCAAAATATAAGGATATAGACAGCCTTATCCTTTTAAAAGACACTCAAAATCTTATTAAAGAGCAAGGCTATACAATTAATAACATTGATTGTACAATATTTGCCCAAGAACCTAAAATGAAACCGTATATTCCTAAAATAAGAGAAAGTTTGGCACAAGCTTTAAATATTAATGTATTATTAATTTCCGTTAAAGCAAAAACTATGGAAGAGCAAGACTCTGTTGGGCATAAACAATCTATATCAGCTCAAAGTGTTGTGCTTTTAAATAAGGAGTAAATATGAAAATCAATAACATAAATACTAACTTAAGTTTTGGCAGGGTTATACAAATAAAATCAGACTCCCAAAATCAAACATCAACCGATAAAACAGATAAATCCACTTATGAAATTTGTAAAATACTTAATTCCGAACGTACACACAAATACTCAAATCAGCAAGCTCAAAGTATAAGAGATTTTTTTAAATCAATTCTGGATGATTATAACGGTCAAAACGGAATTTTAATGAGGAAAAATGATTCGGGCGATATTGTATTAATTTCCGGTAAAGAAGCTAAAAAAATCTCCCGAATTGAAAAAAAATTTTCAGAACCTCAAAAATCTTCTTTGGTTAACTTAATAATAAGAACATCTCTGCCAAATAAGAAATATGGCAAAACTTATTCAAATTTGGAATTTAAAACAGGTCATAAATCAAAATCAGATTTTTCAATTTTCAATCAAATAATTTATTCAACCGCAGATTTGACATACGGTCATAAATCTGACGGATTCATTCACGAAGCCGCTCCGGAAGAATCTAACACTATATACAAAATCGAATATGAAGAAAAAGTACTGGGAATTTAATATTCCGTAAGAGATATATTGTTAACTCCGTTATTGCGCGCTTCATCCATAAGTTTAACAACCGCACCGTGGGTCGCATTATTTTGAGTCATAATCAATAACCCGTCAGTATTCGTTTTAGCTTGTTCCGTGATTACACTTCCCAAATCTGCAACAGGGATTTCCACATCATCAAGCATATATCTGTCATCATCAGTAACCAAAATTTTAATAAGCTTTGAATCCTTAATTTCATCCTGCACTTCAATCATATTAGGTACAGCCAAATTTAACCCCTGCTGGTCCAATAAAGGCGCAATAACCATCATTATAATCAGTAATACCAAAAATATATCCGTTAAAGGTGTAATATTAATTTCGTTAAAAGTTTTTCTTTGTCCTGCCATGATAAATATCCTTATTCATCCCAGTCATAGTCTTTGATATCGGACTTTTTTTCGGGTAAAGTTTTTTGAACAGATTTTTCAAGCGATTTTTGCTCTTTTTTGGAAAGCGGTTCACCTGCAAGAACGAGCTTTGCATATTGAGCTTCTTGTGCAGCTTTCATAATCTTTTGGATTTCACTGCTTTTTGTAAGCGTATCTGCTTTAACAACGACTTCAGGTTTTTCCAGTGAAGATTTTAAATCAACAAGCTCTTTAACCAAATTATCTGAAGATATCGGCCTGCCGTTAATATAATAATTTCCCTGTTTTGTAACTGCAATTTCGGCATTTTTCTGTTCGACGGCAATTCCGCTGTTAATTTCCGGAATATTAATATTATTATCTACCGATTGAAAAGAGGGCGCTATAACCATCATTATTATTAACAATACCAAGAATATATCCGTTAACGGGGTAATATTAATTTCGGTAAATAAACCTTTTTTATTTTCATCTGAATTTGAAAATGACATTTTTTTATCCTTATACCAATGCTTTTGCTTGAGAAGTTTCTTCAGACCCTGTTTGACTTAAGAACAGTAATTTAATAAGCTGAAAATCATCTTCATAACGTTTTACGGTAGACTGGAATAAGTTATAAAGTACAACGGCAACAATAGCAACGCCCAAACCGAAAGCCGTAGCAATTAAAGCTGAACCTATACCCATAGCTACCGCAGCTGATTGATTACCTTGTGATGCCAAATCTTGGAATGTATAAAGGATTCTTACAACAGTACCAAACAAACCCAAAAACGGGCAAACACCGCCTACTGTACCTATTATAGTTAAATATTTTTCAAGTTTTCTTGTTGCCAAATTTGCCGAAATATCAAATGAAAGCGAAAACCCTTGTTTTTGTTCGGAAAATATTCTGACGGCTTCTTCTGCCACTTCTCCGATAACCCCGCCTAATTGTATGCTTAAATTTTTTGCTGCATCCAATCGGTTATTAACCAATTCTGTTTTTAACGCTCTAATAAATCTTACAACATCACGTCTGTTTTTGTTATAATAACTAAGCCTGTTTATAGCTACCGCTATTGTTAATATTGAGCATAACAAGATAGGCAGTAATACGGGCCAGTCCATTTGAATTGAATGTAATAATAGTTCCATAATTTATGTCCTCTTTTCTAATAATTTTATCTTATCCTGAAATTCCAAAAACATTGTAATCAAATGTAAATTGAATATCGACGCTGTTTCCTTTAAATTCGGGAGGTAATGGTCTAAAGGGAGCAGTTAATTTAACCGCATCAATAGCTGCATTATCAGCGGCAGGAGTACCTGAAGAACGATGAACTTTAACATTCAACAGTCTGCCGTCACGTGCAATTGAGAATAATAATATAACACGTTTACTCTCATTACCTTTAGGCGGATCCCAGTTCATTTTAATACGACGCTGTAATTCTTTCATATAAGGTCCGAAATCAGGATCTTTAATCGCATCAATCCCGGGAGCTCCTTTAGGGTTCCCGGGGCCCGGGTTCCCGATATTACCATTACCTGAACCGGTGGCATTACTGAATCTGCCTCCGCCGCCTGCGCCTGTACCATGACCACCCGCACCGCCTTTACTTGAGGTTGTAGGTGAAAAACTCGGAGAAGGTGATGTGCTTTTACCTGAACCAGAGCCCGAATTTCCACCGCCTATTTTAGGCGCCGACGTAACAGGGGCAGTCGTAGGTTGAGCTATATTCGGAATATTTGATTTCGGAATAGGTATATTAAAATTTGACGATGGATTTGGAGCAGGAGTTTTTACCGAAGGAGCAGGTGCCGGTCTTGGGGCAGGTGCAGGCTTCGGAGCAGGCGTCGGTTTTTGCACTGGCGCAGGTGTCTGTTTAACAGGCTGCTGAGGTTGAGGTTTTGAAACCTGCTGAGGTTGAGGTTTCACAGGCTGTTTAGGCTGAGGTTTTTGCTGAGCCGGTTTTTGAGGCGCAGGAGATGTCGGTTTTTTCTCAGGCCCTTTTGGAGCCGCATCTTGAGGCAATGACACGGGACGTTTCGTATCGTGCTTCCCGCCTGCTTGTGAGTTTTTATCTGCTCTGTTTTTTGTATTTTTATCTATCGGAGGAGCTTCTTTTTCCACCAATACAAATTCTAAATCCTGAGGTTTTAACTCGGGTTTATTAAACAATTTAAAATCTATACCCAAAAACTGTAATATTAACGAAGTTAACAGCAAAATTAAAATAATGACAGGATGCAAAATTACTGCATACATAAGTGCCTTTTCAAAAGAAATCTCTTCTTTGTCTTTTCTTATGACGGCAGGCACCTCATATTTTACTGTATTTCGTGCTCTTTTTTTTATCCTTATATTATAATCGTTTTTTATGACAGACATTCCCTAAATTCCCATTTGATTGTTATTTTATCAAAAAAGACATGATAAAACAAATAGCCTGTTTACTATCTAAAAAGGAGTATTAGATGAAGTTGTAATCGGCTGGTCTAAAATTATATTCATTTGAACATTTTGCGGTATATCTATATCTTGTCCTCTTTGCATAAGCGACTGTATCAATCCCATACCGCCCCCGACGGCAGTACCATATATAGCACCACGTCCGACTCCCTCGCCTATGGCTCCGAGTGCGGTACCAAGTAATGCCCCAGCAGCAGCACCAATACCTACATCTTTTACATACTCGCCTGCGGCATCTTTTGCTGTTCCGCCTTTTAAGATTCCGCTTCCGTCATCTGTCAATATACTTGCACTTACAGGAATTACCATTCCCGTCGGTGTTTCTATATTCGTAAATTTGATTTGGAGTTGTCCGTTTTTATTTGGCATTCCGCCTCGTTTTAATCTTATAATTGTTCCGTTTACTTTACTCCCCGCAGGAGCTATCAAACTTGTTCCGTAATAAAAATCAGAACCCAAATAAAATGTTGCTCTGTCACCCAGTTTTGAAAATTCTGTTGATAACGGATTCATTGATATTGCAGGAAACGTTGTTTCGGCTGGCACCATCACTACTTTTCCCTTTAGTTTTCCGTCATCATATCCTTGAGGTTGATATGTACTTACGGGAAGCGGATATTGTGTTTGGTATTCGCCTTGTTGCACGGCAGGAATTTCTTGTATTACCGGAGTAATTTTTATTTCTTCCTCTGCCATTACACTATACGGTGCTGACAAACATATAACAGCAATTATTATAGATATTTTTTTCAAAATTTTCTCCTTTGAATTAATTATATCAAAGTTTATTTTAAATATACATCTTTGTCAAAAATAATAAACATTTCCTCGCCCGATTTAATCAAAATATGTTTACCCATTTCAAGAATATGTAATGGTGCCGCTTGCAAAAACGGTCTTAAATTTTGATTATAGTGAGGAACTTTTCTGTAATATATACTTTCGGTGGTTTTTCCTCCAAGATAATTTTCATTTTCGCTGTATATATGCGCGTTTATATCATATATTTTTTTATCGGGAGTTTCCATTTTATAAATTAAAACTTTTACCGCACCATCTTTACCTTCAACAGGCTCTCTTACATCTTCTACTTCCCCATAGAAAATAGTATTTTTTGGTATTGCATTTGTTTCATATATATACATATCTTCGGTATTTATAAATTTTAGCTTATCGCCTATATCTGCATTAAGTGATGAAAATTCTTCCAATACCATTACTTTTGCAAAAGTTCCTTCCCGTATCTTTTGCACTTCTTTATTTTCTTGGGCATTTGAAATATTTATGCAAGCAAAAATTATAAAAATTATAAATACAAATATTTTTTTCAGCATTTTCATAATTATATATATACAATATTTTAAAGCTAAAGACAAACTTTTATACATCTTATGTATGAACTAATAAAAAGCATATTTGATATAATTTTAATATGAATATATTCATTTCAAGTGTCGAAATTTCCGGCGGGAAAACGGTTATATCAGCGGGGCTTACCGCTGTTATGCAGTCTTTTGGCTATACAGCAGGAGTTTATAAGCCAATTCAAACAGGAGCAATTGATAAAGGCAGATATCTTATTTCACCTGACTTGGCTTTGGTCAAAATGGTTGATCCTTATATTACGACACATTCCACTTATATGTTTAAGTCTAAAGTTATCCCCGAACTTGCTTCCGAGCTTGAAAATAAAAAAATTGATTTTGAAAATATCATCTATGACTACAAAATACTTGATAAAAAGACTGATGTATTGGTTGTTGAAGCAACCGGCGGATTAATGACTCCTTTTGGTCAGAATAATTTCAGCTATAACTTGGTTCAATGTTTAAAAATACCTGTTGTATTTATTGTAACCCCTCAAAAAGATTCCGTTAATCATTATCTCAATGAAATTAATACCGCAAAAACTCTCGGACTTGATACAATTGGGGTTATTATAAACAAATACCCCGTTTATTCCGATAATCTTGAAATCAAAGCTTTTCCTAATTTAATTGAAAAATACACGGATTCTAAAGTATTGGGTTTAATAAGAAACTTTAAAGGTAAAAGCATAAAAGCCAATATATTGATAAACGAAATCCTTAACGGGATTGATATTCAAGATGTATTTAATATTAAAATCCCTAAATTAAACGGTTTTTAATTTATAATTTCAATATCATGCGTTTTAATTTGCTTTTTTTCTTCTTTAGGTTCACTATTTTTCTTTTGATTTTTAATATTATCCGAAAGTTGAACGGGAATCGTTTTAAACAAGTTAATATTGGAATTATTATTTACTTTTTCTTTGGAGTTTTCACTATCTTGCTTTTTGGGAGCAGTTGTTTGAGCGTCTTGATTATCGGATTCATAATCAATATTTTCGGCATTTTCAGTTTCTTCCGTTTCTCCATAAGGAATTTCTTTAAAGTTATATGTTAAATCAACTTTAGGATAATTAAAATCGGTATTACCGTATTTTTTAGTTGCAACAACCATCATATCATGCCAGATTTTAGCCGGAACCGTACCGCCTGTTAAACCGATAGGAGTATTATCATCATTACCGACAAATACACCCGTTACAAGGTCAGGAGTATACCCGATAAACCAAGCATCTTTATTTTCATTAGTGGTACCTGTTTTTCCGCACATCGGTTTTTTTATGTCCGCATTATGTCCCGTGCCTGCAACAATTACCTGTTTTAACATTGCAGTCATAACAGCAGCCGTATTTTCGTCCAATACTTTATTGATCTTGGTTCTTTTAGCTTTATATATAATTCTACCCCGTTCAGTTTCTATTTTTTCAATAGAATAAGGTTTAACCTTATAACCGCCGTTTGCAAAATTACCGTATACAATTACCATATCAATTAATTTTACGCCGTTTGAGCCTAAAGCAATGGTATAATCATGGGTCAACGGAGTAGTAATTCCCAAAACCTTTGCCATATCAATAACAGGCGCAATTCCCACACTTTGTATAAGTTTTACCGCTACAACATTTGAAGATATTGCAAGTGCTTTAAATAACGGCATAGAACCTCTATATTTATTACCGTAATTTTTAGGACTCCATTTACCGATAGTTACGGGAGTATCTTCCACTTTATCGGTAGGTTTCCAGCCGTCTTTTATGGCTGTCGCATATACAATCGGTTTAAACGAAGAACCCGGAGGTCTTACGGCGAGAGAAACTCTGTCATATTGGCTCTTTGAATAATCTCTTCCGCCGCAATATGCCACTATTGCTCCTGTCATCGGAGAAAAACTAAATAATGCCGCCTGCTGCTTTTGTTTTTTTAAGCCCCATGCATTCATATTCTTTTCTATTGCTTCATTTGCTGCAATTTGTGACTCATAATCAAGCGTCGTTGTTATTTTATATCCACCCTGCATTATTTCATTTTCATCAAAGCCCAAATCTTCAAGCTCTCTCAACATATAATCTATAAAGTATGGAGCTACATTTATTCTTGATATACCTGAACTTTTATTTAAAACTATTTTTTCTTTCAAAGCATTTTCATACTCTGATTTCGTAATAGTTTTCATAATATACATTCTTTTTAGAACTTTATTTCTGCGTTTTTCTGCCAATTTCATATTTCTAAACGGAGAATATACCGAAGGCGCCTGCGGTAAACCTGCAATTAAGGCAGCTTCAGCCAATGTTAATTGAGATAATTCTTTATTAAAATATGTTTTTGATGCCGCTCCGACACCGTATGCACCTGAACCTAAATAAACATTATTAAGATACATTTCCAATATTTTATCTTTTGGTATAGTTTTCTCTATTCTTGCCGCTATTTGAATTTCTTTTATTTTTCTAATCAATGTTTTTTCGTTTGACAAAAATAATATTCTGGCAAGCTGTTGTGTTATTGTACTTGCACCTTGTGTTGCTCGTTTATTTACTATATTTACTATTATTGAACGAGCTATTCCCATTAAATCATAGCCGTCATGCGTATAAAAATTCTTATCTTCGGTTGAGATTATTGCGTCTTTCAATTTTTTCGGTATATCATTTATTGATACCTGTTCATAATAAAATGTTTGAAAGTTCTTTATTACCCTGCCGTCCGATGAATATACCTGCGTAACAATATTACGTTTATAATTTTTTAATTGCGGTATAGGCTCCAAATCATTAAGATACATTTTTACCGCTACATATCCCGCTAGCATAAATGCCAATATAACTACAAATATAAATTTTATAAAACCTATAAATATATTTGATTTTCTTTTTGCAGGACTCATTTATTTCCACCAATTTTTAATATATTATTATTTTACCAAATAAAAATTATTAAAATAGAAATGTTAACAAATGTCTATTGATTTTATTAAATCACTGTATTATGAATTTTTATCATATTTTGTCAGCCAAAAAGTAAAATACACTATAAAAGGACATTGCAATAAATGCGGAGAATGCTGCCGGCAAATCCGTGCTTTTGGAATGAAAAATGAACAGGATTTAAAAATTATGCAATTTTTTCTTCCTCATTATAAAAGATTTTATATTAAATCCAAGGATATTAACGGAGATTTAATATTAAGCTGTAAAGACTTAAATGATGACGGAAGCTGCCGTATATATGATAAAAGACCGCTTAAATGCAAAAATTATCCCGCTAAAACCATTTGTTATAACGCTCAAATGCCTGATAAATGCGGTTTCAAAATTATAAAAAAAGAATTTAAGGACTATTTGTAAACTCTCTCCAAACTTTTTGATACTTATCCTCTAAATCCCTTGTAAATTCGGATGCATTTTGCCTTAAATCCGAACTGTTTACCTTGTTTCTGAGAGTTTTTCTTAATTGTTCAAGTTTTACTCTGTCATTTGCCAGTTCAACCGCTATCTTAATATAATCTTCACCAATTTGAGCGTTCAATTCATCCAATCCCAAAATATGATTAATTCTGCCCGTTCCTCTTGACTGCATACCCTCTCCGACGAGGGTAACCGTAGGTAATCCCATTAATGCGGTTTCAATTGCTATGGACATTCCGTTAAAAGGATATGTATCTAATGCTATATCTGCAAATGAATATGCCCTAAAATGCGGTTCGTATACTTTTGAACTAAATATTAATCTGTCATCAGATATATTCAGTTTTGCAAATTTCAATTTCAGGTTCTTTATTATGTTCTTTGTTAATTTTGTCCTGTATATGAACAGTTTTGAATCAGGAACAGCCTCCAAAATCTTCGACCAAATGTATAATATAGTATCATTAAATTTTGAAGTACAGTTAAATGAACCAAATGTTATATAATTATTTGTTTTAAAAGGATTTTCTTCTACATCCGGAATATTTTTTTCAGTAAATATTTGATAACCTTTATCTAAATATAATGGTTTTTCGGTATATAAATAAGCTTTATCTTCGGGAATCGTATATTTATCGGTAAGAATATAATCTGCTTCTTTCATCCCTAATGTATTTAAATATCCTAAATATGAAATAACCACCGGCGCAGGTTTATATAAAACAGAAAATACTTTTAAATGAGTATATCCGCTTATTTCTACCAAAATATCTATTTTTTTATCATATATTGCTTGAGCTAGTTCCTCGTTATTCATTTTGGAACACTTTATAATCTCAAACCCTAAATTATTAATTCTTTTTACCGTATTGTCTTCTTTTTCCGACCCCGAAAATATATAAAAATTAAATTTATCTTTATTATGATTTTCCCATATCGGAAGCATATAGTTCATCATCGTATGTGCACGGCAATCCGAAGATAAATATGCAATATTTAATTTTTTATCGGGTTTATTTTTCTTATCATCGTGATTGTATTTTTTTATATTTTTAAAGAAAGTATTTTTTACCTGATCAACTTCATATTCAGCTTCATCTTTTAAATCCTGCTGAGTATAATTTATGGATTTTGTCATTGCAAACAATTTTGTAGCGGAATCGTATAAGTTCGGTTGTCCGTTTAAAGCTTTATTATGATAATCTATCGATTTATCGGCATCTATATAATAATAAGCAACTGCCAACCTCGTAAAAATGCTGGTTTGACCCTCGGGAAAATATTTCAAATATTCTTCATAGTAATATGTATATTTATCTCTGTCTTCGAGTTTATAATATGCATTAGCAAGCCTTATATATAAGCTGCCTCTTGATATATCATCTATTTTATTATTCATTATAAATGCGGTTTTATATAACTTTATGGCTTCAATATAATTTCCCTGTTCATAAAACCGTTGACCTTTGTCAATTAATTCTTGAAAAACATCTTGTTTCGTATTTTCCTGCATTACAAACCTTTATTTATTTAAACCGTAGACCTCTTCTTGTTTGAGTTTTCTGTTCATCAGTTTATCAAGTACCTGTTGAGGGGTAATATCAGTATAAACAGCTTCATAAATAGCCGAAGAAACAGGTACTTCTATGCCTAATTTATGAGCAAGTTCACAAAGCGCTTTTGAAGTTTTTACTCCCTCCGCAACAGAACCGAGTTCATTAAGTATATCATCAATTTTTTTACCTTTACCGAGCATAGAGCCAACCGTAAAATTTCGGCTGAACGGACTTGAACACGTTGCAATCAAATCACCCATGCCTGATAATCCGTATAATGTAGATGGGCTTGCCCCTAATGCGACACTGATTCTGACAATTTCTGCCATACCCCTTGTCAAAAGCGAGCCTCGGCAATTATCACCAAGATGCATTGCATCAGCGAATCCTGATGCTATTGCAATAACATTCTTAAGGCTTCCGCCAAGTTCTACCCCTATTACATCAGTATTTGTATATAACCTGAATTTAGACGGAACGTTTAAATGTTTTTGTACAAATTCCGCAATTTCCATATCCTCGCATGCAACTGATGCTGCGGTAGGACATCCGTTTAATATTTCTTTTGCCAGCGTAGGACCTGATAATATTACTGGTTTACATTCAGGAAGTTCATCTTTTATAACTTCTGACATTCTTTTTAAAGACGGCAATTCCAAACCTTTTGAAAGATTAACCAGAATCTGATTGTTTTTTAATCCCGCTTCTTTTAACTGCTTACAAACAGGTCGTATACCCGATGTTGCAACAACAAGCAAAATTATATCCGCTTTTTCAATAGCTTTTGATAAGTTATCCGTAATTTCAACTTTATCCTCCAATTGGACAGTAAGCGGTTTTGTTGTTCTTTTATATAATCTTAACTCATCAGAAATATCAGAAGTCCTGCCCCATACACAGACCTCATCAAAGTTATTATTTAAAAGCCATGCAAGAGTTAATCCCCAGCACCCCGGACCCAATACGGTTAACTTCATATATTACCTCCGATTACACATATCATATATTATACACCAACAAATACTTTTCTCGCTTCTTCTCTGTCATCAAAATGAATTGTTTCATTTTTTAAAATTTGATAATCTTCATGACCTTTGCCTGCAATAACTATAACATCTTCAGGCGCACAAATTGTCTTTAAAAATTTAATGGCTTCTCTTCTGTTTGGTTCGACAAATATTCTTTTTGTATCAATGGTTTTTATACCTGTCATTATATCCGATATAATAAGCTGAGGGTCTTCACTTCTTGGATTATCGGAAGTTACGACAACTTTATCCGAAAGGCTATCGGCTATTTTACCCATTTTGGGACGCTTAGTTGTATCTCTGTCGCCTCCACAGCCGAATAAACATATTAATTTTGAAGTTTTAGGCGTTAATTCTCTTGCCGCTCTTAATACATTTTCCAATCCGTCAGGAGTATGAGCATAATCAACTATTACAAGCGGCTTTTTACTGACTATTTCAAATCTGCCGGCTACGCTTTTTGTATTTTCAAGCGCAGTTTTTATTATTTGATGATTTATCCCCATAGCAAGCCCTGATGCAAATGCAGCTAAAGCATTATATACACTGAACATACCGTTTAAATGAAGATTTAATCTTTCTTTAATTCCGTTAAATTCAACCGTAAATTTTGCACCGTCCACCGAAAAATCAATATCCAAAGCACGTACATCCGCCTTGTTTTTTACTCCGTAAGTTAATATTTTTACTCCGTCACTTGTTGCATCAATAAAATTTTGTGCATACTCATCATCATTATTTATAACCGCGAAAGCTCCTTTTTTCAGATTCTCAAACAAAATTGCCTTTGCTTTAAAATAATTTCCCATCGTAATATGATAGTCCAAATGATCTTGGGTAAGATTTGTGAATACCGCTCCGTCAAAATCACAACAGCCTACACGTCTTTGTTCCAATGAATGAGAACTTACCTCCATAACAACATTTTTTATTCCTTTGTCTGCCATCAATCTAAAATCATGCTGAAGCTCCGGCGGCTGAGGTGTTGTATGTTTTGCCTCTTTATATTCTTCTTTGCTCGATAATTTATAACCAAGCGTTCCTATTAAAGAACAGGTTTCATTATTTTCTTCCAAAATTCGCTGTATTAAATGAGTAACGGTAGTCTTTCCGTTTGTACCGGTTACTCCTATCAGATTTAATTCCTTAGAAGGTTCTTTATAAAAAGCTGAAGCAATATTTGCCATGGTTCTTTTGGTATCTTTGACGATTATTTGAGGAACATTTATATTAAGTTCTTCTTCGCAAAATAATGCAACAGCTCCATTATCTACCGCATTTTGAGCATAATCATGACCGTCAGAAGCTTCACCCCTTATACATATAAACAAATCGCCTTTTTTTGAAGTACGGGAATTATATGACAACCCCGTAATATCAACATTTTCAAAATTTTTTGTTTTATAATCCTCAAGTAAACCCGTTAAATCTTTTAATAACATATTCTTTTCCTTTACTATTAAACTTTATCCGGCGGAATATTCAATATTCTCGCACATTGATTAGCTACCTCTTTAAATATCGGGCCTGCAACAGTGTTACCCCAAACGGCTCCGCTTGAAGCAGGTGCATCAACTACAACATATATAAGCAGCTGCGGATTATTAACCGGCAAATACCCTATGACTGAAGCATATAAAGAGTCAGAATACCCTTTAGAATGTTCTTTGGGTTTTTTACTTGTACCTGTTTTTCCCGCAACGGAATATTTTTCCAAATTAATAACAGCCTTGGAATTGGCAACACTTTGTGCCAAAAGCTGAGTAACGGTCTTGGCAGTTTCCGGGCTGATTGCTTGAATTTTATGAATTTTTTCTGCCTCTTCTTCGGGAGAATACTTAATAACATGCGGAGTTACTCTTACTCCTCCGTTAGCCAAAGCACTGACTGCACTAATCATTTGTATTGAAGTAACTGATGCCCCATATCCGTATCCCATAGTGGCTTGTCTTGATTTATCCCATTGAAAAGGCTTCGGTAATAATCCCGATGATTCCCCGTTTAAATCTATACCCGTCTTTTTGCCGATACCGAAATTGGAAAGAATATTATAATAATCATTCGGATTCATCATTAAGGCTATGTTCGCACTGCCTACATTGCTTGAGTGTTCAAGTAAATAAACCAAATTTATCATCCCGGGGTAAGGATGCTTATAATAATCATAGTTTTGAATAGTCCAGCTTCCAAGCTGCATTTTTCCTGTATCCAAAACTCTTGAAGCGGCATTAATTTTTCCGCTTTCTATCCCTGCGGCAACAGTTAATGTTTTAAATGTGGACCCGGGAGGATAAACGTCTGATAATGTCCAATTTTTTAACCTGATAGCAGCTGTTTTTTTATAATTATTCGGATTATACCTCGGATATACCGCATAACCCAATATCTCTCCGTTTTTGGGATTCATAACTATAACCGCACCTCGTGAAGCATTTTTTGTATTTATCATACTTAATAGTTCACGCTCACATACATGCTGTATTGCTGAATCTATTGTCAATGTTACAGTTTCACCTATTTGCGGAGTCGATGCCAAAACAGGATCGGTAGATGTATCATATATAATATCGCCTCTCGGTGTTCTCTGTACGGAAATATTTTTCTCCGTTTTTTCCAATTTTGACTTTGCGGTTAATTCAACGCCTGAAGCGGTATCGGCATCAGGATTATAATATCCTATAATATGAGCTGCCAATTCATCCTGAGGATATACTCTCTCATTTTTCTTATCAAGACTTATCTCTCTTAAACCCAATTTTTTTATTTCTTCGGCAGTAGGTCTATCCACATCTTTTTTTAATAAAATTACGGTTGCACCTTTATTTATACTTTTTATTATGCTTTTTTTATCAGTTTTTAAATACGGGGCTAAAATTTGAGCAAGCTCCTCGGGTGTATGGTCAAAATACTCTCTGTGTGCATAAACATTATATGAGGTTTGATCGGCAGCTAGTCTTAACCCGTTTCTGTCAACTATCGCACCTCTCATTATAAAATTTTTACTTAATCTTTGATTCTTTGCTTTTCCTTTATAATGCCTTATATCCAATATTTGAAGTGAAAACAAATATATTATAAGTATTGCAAAAAAACCCAGCAAAAATATATGAGCTATTTTTATTCGGCGCTCTATCGTTTTTATTTTATCTTTTCCGTTCTCTGATTTCATTTGACAAAAATCCCTATAAACAGGGTAGCATAATAAAATAAATTGATTAAATAATTAACTAAATTTAATATCCCATTGACCAGTTATACTTTACATCGTCAGGCTGAATTTTAGATATTAAAGGCATTTTTGCGGCATGAATTTCAATAACTTTTTTTGCCGTATCCAATTTGGAATTAACTTGTATAGCTGCATCTACCCTGTTAAATGAATGTAAATTATCAAGTTTATTTTGCAGTTCAATATTTTCGTTGCTTAATGCAACAATTTCCCTGCCGAGATTGTTCATGGTTTTTTCACCGTCTGAAACAAAATAATAGCTCACCAATGATAAAGCAACAAACCCCAAAAGTATTACCGACAAAAATTTATTTACTTTTTCAATTGAAGATCTTTTATGAACAATATATTTAGGGAAACGACCGTATATAACAGGATTTGAGACAGGCGCACTAACCGGCTGCGTATTATACATATATGATGTATCTATATATTTTATTGAACTTCTGCTCAATTAATGTCTCCCCTTGTGATTATTATTTATTCTTCTTGCAACTCTCAGTTTTGCCGATCTTGATGGCGGATTAGTTTTTATCTCTTCTTCACATGCCGTTATCGGTTTTTTATTTACCAATTGCAGTAAAGGCTCTATTACCCTACCCTCTTGATTTTCCCATTCTTTTGAATAGTATTTGAAAAAATGTTTTACAATTCTGTCTTCCAAAGAATGGAATGTCACTACTGATAGTATAGCATCATTTGCCAATAATGTAAGCACATCATTTAAAGTATTTTTAATATTATTTAACTCATCATTAACTTCTATTCTGATTGCCTGAAAAACTCTTGTTGCGGGATGAATTTTTGATTTTATTCTTGGCGTAGCCTCAAATATAATGTTTACGAGGTCTTTGGTAGTATTTATTGTTTTAGTTTTTCTGACCTCAACAATTTTTTTTGCGATACGTTTTGAGAATCGTTCTTCCCCGTATTCACTGAATATACGAACTAATTCAGATTCTTTATAATCATTAACCACATCAAAAGCAGATAAATCACCCTGTTGATTAAACCGCATGTCCAATTTCGAATCGCTTAAAAAGCTGAAACCCCGCTCTTTAGAAGTCAATTGAGGAGTTGATGCTCCCAAATCAAAAACTACCCCTCCAGATATTTCATTTATATTATTTTCTGCTAAATATTTCTTAATATTTGTATAGGAGTCATGAACAATCGTTAAGTTTTTGTAATGTTTTAAACGTTCTCTTGAATATTTAATTGCACAATCATCAACATCAAAAGAAATTAATCTGCCATTTGGTGAAATTTTTTCTAAAATAAGCTCACTGTAACTGCCCGCCCCTAACGTAGCATCAATATACAGTTTACCTCCCGTGCAGTTCAATGCATTAACCGCCTCATTCAGCATTACGGGATAGTGCTTAAATTCCTCCATAGCTATCCTTTACTAATTGATTTGTGCAAGTTTTTCAAGTTTTAATTTTTGGTCATGCGCCATAAGCAAGTTTATTAATTCATCCAAATCACCGTCTATAACAGTCCAAACATTAAGATTTTGACCTATTCGGTGATCTGTTAATCTGCCTTGAGGGAAGTTATAAGTTCTTATACGCTCGGATCTGTCACCCGTTCCGACTTGTGAACGTCTAAGATCGGTAACTTCTTTCATTTGCTTTTGGACTTCCATATCATAAAGTTTTGCTTTTAATATTTGGAGTGCTCTTTCTTTATTTTGAAGCTGAGAACGTTCTTCAGTACAAAAAATCATTATTCCCGTGGGTTTATGGAACACCCTTGCGGCTGTTTCCACTTTATTAACATTTTGTCCGCCCGCACCGCCGGAACGAGCCGTCGTGATTTCTATATCATTCATATTAAGCTCAATTTCAACATCATCTACTTCAGGCATAACAGCAACAGTTGCGGTTGATGTATGCACTCTGCCTTGAGATTCGGTTGCGGGAACTCTTTGCACCCTGTGTACTCCTGATTCATATTTAAGTTTAGAATATATACTGTCACCTTTTATGGAAATGATAACCTCGGAGACTCCTCCGGCTTCACAATCAGTTTTGCTCAATACTTGAGTCTGCCAGCCCTGTTTATCCGCATATCTTAAATACATTCTCATAAGGTCGCCGGCAAATATATTCGCCTCATCGCCTCCGGCACCGCCTCTTATTTCAAGCATAATATCTTTATCATCCATAGGGTCACGGGGCAAAAGCAGAACCTTCATTCTTTCTTCAAGCTCCGTCATTTTAACTTCATTTTCGGCAATCTCATTTTTCAAAAATTCTCTCATGGTTTCATCGGTTTCATTTTTTAATAGTTCATGAGCGTCATTAATTGCCTGTTCAGAATCTTTCCAACTATGATAAACCTCGACAGTTTCTTCCATTGCTTTTCTCTGTTTTGAAAGCGTCTTAAACCTGTTATAATCCTGAATAACTTCAGGGTCAGAAAGGATTTGACCAAGCTCCATATACTTGCTTTCAATCTGCAAAATTTTATCCAACATATCTTTCATAATTATTTACCCCTAATCGGCATTCTGCCGCACGATTTATCTTCATCACAATACCCGAATCGTTCGCATTTAGGCACAAGATAATCTTTTAACCAAGGTTCTTGTTCCGTTAAAGCATCACACATTCTTTTTACAAGAACTCTTATTTCTTTTTGAGCTCTTGTACATAATCTTAAATTAGCAAGATGAATAAGTTCTCTCAAATTTAAACTCGCAACCATTGATGTTGCAGCCGCATTCGGCAACACGCTTCTTGCATCTTCAGCAGGTATCCCGTTTTGTGTCAATTCAAGATAAAATTCAGAAATTTTTCCCATAAATTCTTCAAATTTTATTTTTAATTCGGGATTATTTCCAATTGTATCGGGGATTAAATATTCAAACTGTTCTTTTTCTTTAACATATCGTTGAGACTTTTGAGAAAATGACATGTGTCTGTGTCTGACCAATTGATGAGAGCATGCCCGTGAAATATTGCTTATGGCAAAGCTCACCTGAATATGCTCAATAGTTGAATAATGTCCGGAAGAAATGACTCTGTTAATTAATTTAAGCATTTTTTCTTCATCTTGAGCGTTTTCGCAATCATAAATATTTAAAGGGGAATCCGAACTGTAACAAGTTCTGCAAGCAGTATATACAGTTCTTAACATATTTTCGGGTTTAGATATTAATCTTACCTGTGCATACTTATCTTTATCCATATAATCCCCCTTACTATATACAAAAACCCACTAAGATAGCGGGTATTAAAAAAGCTGTGCTTTAAAAAAGCACAGCAAAAAGTTATTTTTGATTCTTTTGGTAACGTTTTTTGAATTTTTCAATACGACCCTCAGTATCAACAATTTTTTGGTTGCCGGTATAAAAAGGATGGCAGTTGTTACAAATTTCAACCGTAATATTTTCTTCTACGGATCCTGTTTCAATTTCATTACCGCATACACATTTTATAACTGTTTTTTTGTATTCGGGATGTATGTCTTTTTTCATTTTA
>CANQLG010000036.1 GCA_947624645.1 Candidatus Gastranaerophilales bacterium | reverse complement strand
TTATCAAGTAAGTCTAATGCTCTTGAATATTGTACATCATTAAGTTGTGCTAATGTTATTGCATTATCAGGTGTAATTTTAGGTTTATCAAGTAAGTCTAATGCTCTTGAATATTGTACATCATTAAGTTGTGCTAATGTTATTGCATTATCAGGTGTAATATTAGGTATATCAAGTAAGTCTAATGCCCTTGAATATTGTACATCATCAAGTTGTGCTATTTCAGGAGCCTTTGTTCTAATATAGCCATACGGATCATTGATTCCTTCTAATTCGGCAATTCTTTGATTTATAGTTTGTTCATCGGGCAATTTGGGATGTAAAGGATCAATTTCATCAACGGGTTTTTTACCATCAGGTAAATTATCACCTTCTGCGGTTTTAACACCTTCCGGTTCATCAGCTTGTAGAGCCTCAGTCTTTACGGTTTGAGGATTATCGCTTTCAGGCATTTCTGTCCTTGGAGTTTCAGAGTCCGAATCAGGTTGTACACCGGCTTTAGGAACAGGATCTTCTTTGGGTGGGTCAACAGGCGATTCTGCTCTGAAATCAACAGTATCATTGGGATTTTGGATTTTAATATTTCCGCTTAAATCAACATCTACCTTACAACCTGCTTTTAATGCACGATATAAACCAATACCGCCTCTAAAGTCAGCAGAACCAAATAATAAGTTATTTAATATATTTTGAGATAATTGCATGTTACCGGTTTCGGCAAAAGATGTTGCGAGGTCAAAAGCTGTACCTGAAGCTACATCTATGATATATTCTCCGCCGGTACCTATACCTACGGCAACATTTTGAGATACACCTTGCTCCATTAAATAACCCATCAGCTTATTACCAGATTGATTTGCCATTGCTCCAAGTTTGAAACCTATTGCGGTATAGCAAACATCTTTCATGGTATTTAAAAACCAAGAGCCAAATTCACCATCTTTATTATTTGTTGCAAGGTTAACTAAATCTATACCGTTATCAAGATATGCTCCGCCCAATGCTGCGAAACCGAAAGCAGGGTTAATAAAGCTCAATGCAAAACTACCCATTGATACAACGGAAGATAATTTTTGAGAATATGAATCCATATCATATTGATAGGAATCAAATTTAGAGTCTAATATATTATTTCCGTATGCAGCCTCAAATTTTTCCTGATAGTCTTCAATAGCAATATTAAAAGCATTATCTCCGTACATTTCATTAAAGCCGTCAATGGTCAATTGAACGTATCTGTCTTCTTCATTAACCAATCTATTCATAGTTTTGAATATCAACAAAGAGTCACTTTGATAAAAAGGTTCATCCGTTTCAGGGTCATATTCAAGACTGTATTGTCTGGTCAGAGTTCCTGTTTTTTCATCATAAATATCTCCTTCTTGCAAAAATATATCAGAAAAATCCTGACCTGTTGAATAAACTTCCGTTATAGTTTTACCGTCAGAAGATATATGATAAGAAGTACATTGTATATTAATTTTTCCATTACCTACTGAGAGACCGTTTTCAAGCAAAGTGTCATAATAGGAATTAAACATATTAGCTGCTTGTTCTCCTGATGACATTCCGTCAACAGGATTAGCTTCGGACATTTTTAAGAAATAATCATAAGCCTGTTTTGGTGAATCAAAAGTTTCAAAAAGATCTTCCTGATATTGAGCACCTTGCTGTAATTCCATAACATGTTGATATACTAATTGAGCATCATTTGCTTCTTGGATAGCTTCCGGACTATATTCGACGCCGGTAAAGAAGTTGTATATTTGCTCAAAACTTATAGAGTCGGGAGCATTATCGCTCCATTCCGAAAATACTACTTCCGAAACGAAATCTGCATTTTGTTGGATACCGTCAGCATAATATAATTCCAGATATTCATCTACGGTTAAGCCGTTTACATTACAAGCTTTACCTGATATAAGTTCATAATCGGTTGATATATAATATTGACCGTCATCACCTTTTGTAATTTCAAATTCAAGGTCATCAGAATTATACTGGCTACAATAAGGACTATTTTTTAATTGTTGATCTATTAAAGCTGTTATAACGGATTTTTGAAAATCTTCACCATCAAGTCCCAAATAGCTTTCAGAATAATCCATAATTTCTTCCAAAGAAGAAGCATTGGCAATTTTCTGCTCAATTATCCTTTCGAGCATTGATTTTGACATTTGTCCTTGCTCTAATAACTCTTCAGGAGATTTATCGGAATCAACAAGTTCTAAAGATCCGCCGTTTGTTAATGAAGCAGCTAAAATAGAATTAAACATTTCTTCATTTTGAAGATGTTTATCAATATCATCATGAGTAATACCAAGATCAGTTAACTCTTTTAACCAGTTATATGCATCATCAGCTTTTCCTTCCGTTGCAAAATAAGCTTCAATTGCTTCTCTGGATTGTCCTGTTTTCATTGTTAGCATGTCTGTGAATACAGCTTTTTGGATATCTTCATCAGAAATTTCATCCAAAGATTTTGAGGGGAAATAAGATTGAATTATATTATCTAAGTTATTTTGCCATTCACCCAACGCACCTTGCATATTTTCTAAAGTTTGAGCGTGCTGCGTTTCAAGTGTTTCCCAATACAAGCTTAAATCATCTTGGGTTATTTCTTTCCCGTCGTCACCATCATCATTTATTGATGTTAAAGTTGATATTTCTTGATTATTAAGCTTTCCGTCTTTATCGGTATCTAATTGATATAAAATTGTCTTAAATTTTTCTTCATCCTCTGGAGAAGTCAGTGATAATATAGATTTTTGGCCGAATAACCCTGTATCACTGAATAGAGAATCTAAATTTTTATCCGTTACAGATTCGGTATCTATTTTAATCATAGTTCCGTTGAAAAAATTATATTCATCTTCAAAACTTGTTTCTTCACCGGAGGGTGTTTCCGATTCATTTTGACTTTCAAGTTCAGAGATTTCAGAATTAAGAGAATCGATTTCACTTTGAACGGCATCTATTTGACCCTGAATCTCATCTATTTGAGCTTGGAGTGATTCTGATTCACTTAATTTATTTTCATATGCAGCCTGATTATCGGTTAATTCTTGTTGAGCTTGTGCTAAAGCAGCTTGAGCTTGAGCTAAGATTGCTTGAGCTTGCGCAATTGCAGCATTTCTTTTTGAATAATCAGTTGTTACTGTTCCGTCTTCATTTGTTATTTGTTCCCCGGGGATATTTTGAGCAGCAGATAATGCACTTTGAGCTGCACTAACATTTGATGATGCAGCAGAAACATTACTTTCGGCATCAGATACAGCCGAACTTAATTGAACAACATCAGATTCAGCCGTAGCTTGTTCTGCTCCAACTCCGTCCAATTCGGAAGAAAACAGTGACTTTTCTCCTTCAGCTGCTTGAAGTTCAGTTCGTTTTTGTCCTATTTCGCTGTTATACGAATTGCCGTAACCCTTTATTCCTATTGACATTACGTATTATCCTCTTGGAATTGCAATAAGTATTCTATCGGCAAATTTATTTTTTTCTTTAATTTATTTCAAACTATATTAAGAAAATTTAACTTTATAAATATTATATTTTCATGTTTTAATTTATGGAATTTTTTTTATTTGAATATATTCTTGAGCATTAACTCTTCCATTTTTATTATCGGAGATTGAGTATGAAATATAATATGGAGAAAAATCATTGTAGCATGAAATAATATATTTCGCTGAAGCTGCAAATGGTTCCAGTCGTTTTTCTTGTCTTATAAGTTTTCCGTTTTCGTATATATTAACATTTTTTGCCATAACCGTCGGGTCAAAAGTTACCCAGCCGTATTTATCAAAATATACTTCAACCCAGTTATGTTTTGTATTTTGTTCACGAGCTATATTCCCTGTAACAATTCTTGCAGGGATTTTTTTTGCTCTGGCTAACGCTACCATTACTGCTGAATATTCACTGCATTCGCCTTTTCTTTCGTTTAAAGCTCTCTTTGCTCCTGAAATTCCCGGAATATGTTCATAGTTTAATGCTTTTTGAGTATATTCATATATATTTTGTATTATTTCTTCTTTTGTAGAACCTTTTATTCGATTTGCTATGTTTTTTATCATTAAGTCATTTGATTCTATATACATTTCAGGCTTAAGATATCTTGATAAATCTTTCTCGGGGTCATAGTTTTTTCCGATTTTTTCTGCTGTTTTAAAATTATAATTTTGAAGTTCAGCTTCGCCTTGCATTGTAATATTAATTTTTTCATTATTTAAATCATTAAAAATAAATTCTGCTATTTGATTAACACCGTCATTATATATTCTAGTTGCTTTTGGACTCATATATATGTTTTTAATTGTCTGTTTTTCATTTTCATTTTGCGGAACAGGCAATTTAAAAGTAAGTGTTTTTACATTGCCCTGAATATTGATTATATAAGAATATTTAAACTGATATTTTTCAATGGCTTTGTTCTGTACATCAGGCTCTTGTTGAATTTTAACAACCGTTTTTTCTGACTTCATTTGTTCCATTATTTCTTTATTACGGACAGAAGCTGCATTATATATCCAAAATGCACTACCAACGAAAAATATAACAAATAAAATTCGTAATATCCAATTTAAATATATTTTTGCTTTATGCATAGATATTCCTATTCTTTTATATAATTATATCAAATTATAGGAATAATTGACAATTTTATTTATTAAATATCGGAACGTCTATATCCGGAATTTCTATTGTGTCACCATGTTTTCCGCAATATTCATCTATCTTTTTATCTCTTGCGTTCAATAAATTATTTAATTTTCTAAATTCTGTTTCGCCAATAGCTCCACCTTGTACGATTGCTTTAATCTTCATTACAAGTTGTCTTAACCCTGATAAATCTGTATCCTGTTGAGCAATTTCATTTATACAATATTGAGACCCAAATTCTATTACATCTGATGAACAATTACATAATAATTTATCCTGACTGACACCTGTTAATGATGATAAAAACTTAGTGGTTACAGGTTCTTTTCCTGCTACTATGTTTGCTATTTCTCTTGTATTATATGTACCTGAAAATGAAACGTTACTTATGCTCATACTTTTTTCCTTTTATTATTTAACTTTCAAGCATTATAATATTTGTGAAAATTTTAAATTGCTAAATTATTTCCAATTGTTAACTTATTATACAATGATTGTTGCATTTGCAACAATCATTGATAATCCCAGCAATTAATATTCCCGCAATATCTGCAAACAGCGTGATTATTCATAAAAGTTAAATCCGGAATAAAAGTATAACCATCTACACTTATCTTTACATCATTATTTTTTGTATATTCAACAGAAAAACTTTTTGAACCTTTATAATTAGGATTAAACATTAATTCAAATTTATCAATAGAATTACATTTTTTGCATTTAAACATAATCTAAAATTAATTCTTTCTGTTTTTGTTTGTTGCCCTTTTGATTATTTCATCGGTTTCTTTTGAAAATTCTTTAATTTTATTTGAATCTAAAAGCTTGTATAGCTCGGTAAAGCAGCAGCATCTAAAGGGAAGCGTATATCCTATAACTATAAATGATACTGTCATTTCAGATGCATATTTTGCGATAGTTAAAGGATCTATATTACAATTTACTAAAGTTAATACGGAATTTATATTGTTCAACGGAACTAATTTGAAAAATTTTTCGTAAGGCTGGACTAATCCGGAAACAAGTGAAAGTTTTTCAAATGCCCAAATAAATAGATTTGGTAAAAATACATAAGTTGTTAAAATACATAAACCTAACATTATTATTGTTGCCAATATATTGCTTTTAACAAGTTCAATACTTCTTGTAATTGCTTTCACGGGTGATATATCCCCCTCTAAAGCAAATACTTGAAAACTCAAACATAAAAACAGCCAAATAAATGGTGATATAAAAATTACCGGTGGAATTGATATTATTATTCCTATAACACTTATCAGAAATAATAATCCTATATAACTTGGCATTTTTCGTGTTATTACATTAGTATTGGAAGTAAAATCTACATTTTTTACTTTGCTTTTTCCTGAAACTGTATAAAATAACAAATTTAATGCACTAAAAGCAATAATATAATCATAAAAAGCTTTTAAAAATATTAAAATAAACGGAATTAATATTACAAAAAATGTTGTGATACTAATGGAGTCATTAAAAATAGTGCAATAATAGTATGTCATTATAAAAATAACTATTATGCTTAAAAGCTGACCGAAAATAGGAAAATTCAGATATTTTGCGCATTTATCAAGATATAAGAAATAAGTTTTTATACTTGAAAAAAATATTTGAAAAACACATATAAATTTATTATTTTTTCTTCTTGCCATACTTACCTTTTTTTATCTATTATATTAGCATACTATTATAGTTGAGTTAAGTCATGGATAAGAAAAAAGAAGATTTAAAAAACATATTACTGTCTTTAAGCGAAAATGATTATTATCAAAATGCGGACTTACATATTCACTCAAATTTATCGGACGGGAAACTGGAACCGACTGATATAGTTAAGCAAGCTGTTAATAAGGGTAAAAAATATATTGCAATAACTGACCATAATACAATTGAGGCTTATTTATCCACAAATATTTTAAAAGAAGATATTGTTATACCGGCAGTTGAGTTTGATTGTTTTTACAAAGGAGTTTTGATTCATATTTTAGGCTATGGTATTGATATTGATAATAAAGAGATGAAATCTTTATATGCAAAATCAAAATTAGGCAGAAAATGTAATTTGTACAGAATTTTTAAATTGAGAAATCCTAAAGAAGTAATTAATAAAATAAATGCGGCAGGCGGAATTGCGATATTAGCGCATCCAGCTTGTTACTGGTGTTTTAATCTTGATTCCTTCATAAAAGGTTTAATTGATATTAATCTTGAAGGGCTTGAGGTCTATTACCCATACAAAGGTCTGAGAGGAATTATTAAGTTTCATACAAAACAAAAAGTTTTTGAAATAGCTCAAAAATATAACTTAATTAAAACCGGAGGAAGTGATACCCATGGCAAGTGCCTTTTATAACTTTTCTTGAGTAATTTTTGTTAAATAATTTTTTACTCCGAATGTTATTATTAAATCAGGTTCTTTGTCGCAAAATATATCAAGCATGGTTATACCGGTCGAAATCTGACCTTTTTGAATATATAATAATCCAATCATAATATCATTTAAAGGAGAATAAGGTTTATTTTGAAATTCCGTAATTTTTTCGTCAATAATCCCGAGCTTAGAATAGTTTTCAGCTAATTTCAGATAATTATCAAAACAAAGAAAATTGAGTTTGAGTGCTTTTTCATAACATACTTTTGCTAATTCTGGATATCCTATATTTTCATAAGTATTACCTAAATTTGTATAGAAAACAGAACTCGCCTGTTTATCCGGTAATAAGTCTATTGCTATTTCAAATTCCTTTATTGCCCCAAAGTAATACTTGTCTTTCAAATACAGCAGTCCTTTATTATTGTGTCTGTACGCATTACGCTGAGCTGCAATTGTTTCATCCGTATAAGCCAAGGGGCTTAATATTAAAAATACTGAAATTAATATTAAAATCTTTTTTAAATACAAATTTCAAGTCCTTCTTTTGCAAGAAAACAATTTTCATTTTTATTTTTAAAGATTTTTTCGATGTTTGTCAATTTTTCATCTTTATATGACGGGTCGAAATGGAAAAATGCCAAACGCTTAGCTTTTGCTTCGATTGCAGTTTCATATGCCATATCGAATGTTGAATGACCGTAACCTTGCTTTGAAAATACATTAGAAAGATAATCTTCTTTTGTGTATTGACTGTCATGTATTAATAAATCCGTGTCTTTTGCGAATAATTCCAGTTTTTTTGAGCCGCCTGAATATCCCTCTGTATCTGTCGCATACACTATACTCTTATTTTTATACGCTATTTTATAGCACATTACACCATAATTAGGGTGAGAATTTGACTTCATTGCTGAAATTATTATTTCATCCTTTTTAGGAATTAAATCATCTTGTGAAGAGATTCTTTTAACAACAGGCCGTTCACTGTTATTATCCAATATCAGTACAAATGTTTCCGATATATCGCTTATTACACAATCTGCATTAATATCATATAAATTTATCGGAAAAGATTTTCCGTAAATTAACTCTGATAAAGTTTCATCTAACGAAGAATTAAATCCACTGTATCCGAATAATGACATTTTTGTTGAAAGAACATTAATAGGCTTGAAAAAGTTTAATCCTTGAATATGATCCTGATGAACATGGCTTAATAATACAGTAACATTAATAGGAGTCCTTTCATAAACATTATCAGAGGAAAATATATATTCTTGAAATATTTTGTCACCTAATGGAATTATTCCTGTTCCGCCGTCTAATATTATTTTTTTATTGCCTATATTTACTTCAACACAGGCGGTATTGCCACCGTATTTTAGAAAATCTTTATTAACAACAGGATAAGAGCCTCTAACACCCCAAAATTTAACCTTAATTCCGTTATTTTTCATAATTTTTCTTTTCTCTTTATTTTTTTTCTATTACTATTGTAGTTTCTCTATCTTTTGGTTTGCCATAAAATATTGCACCACCAAATGTTAGTATTTTGGTTTTAGCTTGTAAATCTTTTAAATTTGTTTCTTTAAATTCAAATTTAAAAATTACCTTATTTCGTTCATTTTTTACTTCTACAATTCTGAATGAATTGGGATAACCTGCTAAAGTCGGGCTTGATACATGCAATAAATTGCCTCTTTTTGTTATTTTTGTTGCATGATAATGACCCGAAAATATTCCTATCGGCATATCATATTTTTTTAATATTGATTTAAATTCATCTGCATTGATAATCTCATGGTTTTTGGAATCATAAGGCGGAATAAGCGGGAAATGTATAAATATTAGGACTGTATCACGCTTGGATTGACTTAAAATTTCATCAAGCCAGGCAAGTTCTTCAGCGGGCAAAATACCATGAGAAGATATACCTTGATTTTTCGCTCCGTCCAAAACTATAACTCTAAAACCTCTTTGAGGTTTAAATGTATAATATGTTGAATTAAATATAAATTCGGGATTTTTTTCTTTTAAAATTTTAATGAAATTTTTTTTTGTTAAATACCCGTCCGTTGTTGTATCATGGTTGCCCAAAACATAATACCAAGGATAACGCAGTTTATTTAAGTCATCAGTTAAAGCATATAATGATTCCTTTTTCGGTCTATCGATTCCGTCTCCCGTTATCATTACAAATTTTATATTTTTTTCTTTATTTATTTGATTTATTGCATCTTCAAGCAAAGGTTTTGTTTTTGATAATAATTTATAACTTGTATCTTCTTTTATCAAAGAATAGTGTATATCAGACAATTGCACAAATTTAAGTGTACCCGAAAACGAGGGTTGGTCGCTGATAAAAAACATTACAACCACTACAAATACTATAAATAAGCAATCTTTCAATAATTTTTTCATAGTCATATTATAGCAGATATTAAGTATATCTCAAAAAATTAAATATTTGTAATTAACTTTGAAAAAGTATAAACTAGTAGAATGAAGAAGGAAATTTCTCTTAAAAGTATTATATTCATAACTGTTATTACATTTATAATGGTTTGTTGTATTTGGTGCCGTTTTGAGCTGCCATTTCAAAATAAGATAAATAATGCGGATAAAATATTGCGCAGCATTGCTGTGTCACAAACAATTTCTCCGCAAAGATTATTTGTTAAAACTTGGCGTATAACGAGAAATTCATATATAGATAAAACTTTAAATAATCAATCTTGGTTAAAATGGAAAATAAGATATCTTAAACATATTAAAACAATGGATGACGCCAATGTTGCAATAAATACTATGTTATCAAGTTTAAATGATCCTTATACTAAATTTTTAGAATCAGACGGATTTTCAAAACAAATGATGATGCTTGATTCTAAAATCACAGGTACGGGATTAATATTTAATAAGACTGATACCGGTGTAATGGTAAATCATATAATGGTTAATTCCCCCGCTCAAACTGCGAATATTAAAGCAGGTGATACCATTGTAAGTATTAATGGTATGACACCCGATAATAAAGATTTTTATTCTTTAATGGAAAATATTGATAAAAATAAAAATACAAAAGTGAATTTGGTTATAAAAAGGAACAATGAGTTTATAAACAAAGAACTTACTGTTGGGGACATTCCCTTAAAAAATATGAATTGTACCATAACAAATGATAATATCGGAATCATTACTTTATCTGACATAATGGGCGAAAAATCTGTTATGGAGTTTAAGTCGATGTTGGAAAAAACAAATAATACAAAGGGCATAATTATAGATTTACGTAATAATTATGGCGGAATATTAATAAATGCCGTTCAAATGGCAAATTATATGTTTGATGTAGACAAGATTATAAGTATAGAATCAAGAATAAACAGGCAATATCAAATATACTCCGCAAATGAACGAATATTTAAACCAAAGCCGGTAGTAATATTGATAAATAAAAAAACAGCCAGTGCAGCAGAAATATTTGCCGGAAGTTTAAGAGATAATATAAATGCAATAATAATGGGTGAAAAATCATTCGGTAAAAATACAATACAACAGGTTATTCCTTTGGCTAATAAAACAGGTTTGATAATTACAACCGATAAATATATTTTGCCCAACGGGGAAGATATACACCAAAACGGATTAAAGCCTCAAATAGAACTTGATAAAAATAAGACACAAAAAGATGAGCAAATGCAATCGGCTATTAACTTAATAAATGACCTAGTGAAAAATTAAAAATATAGTGGTATAATATAAAAGCTCTATGCGGGTATTTATTTTGTTCCTACATCTTGATTAATAGGGAAAGATGACTCTGATAACAATGCAGTAGACCTGCCAAGCAGCAGGAAACGGATTTGTTAAGGCACTTACCCACCTGTGGAGCTTTCACAGGTAACAAAATCATGCTTGCATAGGGCATTTTTGTGAAAATAATATTTTTTTGTAATCAATTTGCAAATAAAAACAGTTTATTGTCTAATAAAAATATGGATATTATAGTAAATAAAACAAATCCTTTAAAAGGGCAAATAACTATACCTGCGGATAAATCAATAACACATAGGGCATTTATGTTTTCAGCCTTAACTAAAGGCAAAATGAAAGTTTCAAACTATTCAAAGGGTGCCGATTGTTTATCTACTCTTCAGATTATTAAACATTTAGGTTGTAATGTTGAATATATAGATGATAATAATCTGATTATAGATTCGACAAATGCAATAAAAGCTCCTGATATAAACCTTAATTGCGGAAATTCGGGTACTACTGTCAGATTGATTTCGGGTATTTTGGCAAGTCAAAATTTTAACTCCAAATTGTTTGGAGATGAAAGCCTGTCAAAACGCCCGATGAAAAGAATTATTACTCCGTTAGAACTTATGGGGGCTAAATTTAAACATAATGACTATAAACTTCCCTTGGAAATATTTGGCTCTGAACTCCATGGCATTGATTATGTTTCTCATTTAGCATCTGCTCAGGTCAAATCTTGTATACTTCTTGCAGGATTGAATGCACAAGGTGTTACTTCTTTTACTGAACCATTTAAATCCAGAAACCATACTGAGCTGATGTTTCAATATCTGGGTGCAAATATAAATATTGAAAAAAATATGGTAACGGTCAAAAAATCACAACTTAACCCTGTTGATATAACCGTTTGCGGTGATATTTCTTCTGCGGCATTCTTTATTGTTGCTGCTCTAATCGTACCTGACTCCGAGATATTAATTAAAAATGTCGGTATTAATCCGACTCGTTCAGGTATTATTGATATTTTAAAATCTATGAATGCAGATATTGAACTTATTAATGAAAGAACTGTTTCCAATGAAAAAGTTGCCGATATACTGGTAAAATATTCAAATCTTAAATGTACATCCATTCAGGGTGAAATTATCCCGAGATTAATTGATGAAATCCCTATATTGGCTTTAGCAGCAACGCAGGCTGAAGGTACTACCGTTATTAAAGACGCACAAGATTTGAGAAATAAAGAAGCGGATAGAATTTCAGCTGTAAAAACCGAATTAAATAAGCTGGGAGCTAATATTGAAGAAACATCCGACGGATTAATTATTCATGGTAAAACTTCCTTATATGGTAATTCTGAAATTAATTGTTACCACGACCACAGAATCGCAATGAGTGCATTCACTGCCGGGCTTATATGTAAAAAACCCATTAAAATTAATCAATTTCAATGGGTTAATATTTCTTTTCCTGAATTTTTGGATTTATTTCATAGGATAAACTACATGTGAAGAGCCGTCTTTATCAACTTTAAATGTAATATAAACTCTTTCACCTTTATAGTCATCAGGCGGAACATCAAAACTGTTTAATTTAGATAATACAAGTAAAACAGAATTGTCTAAACTTTCATTATTTGAAGTTTTAACAATTTTCTTGGAATTTAAATTACCTTCCTTATTAATAGTAAATTCAACTTTACATTCACCATCACCATTTATAATTGTTGTATCCCATTTTCTGTTGAATTCACCGCCTACATATACTAAATATTCTCTTAATACCGGAGAAATGCTGCTGAATCTTGCATTTAATAAAGGCAAATTCGCAATAGGATCACTTGTCTTTCTATATGTGGATGGCAAAGCATTATCCCAATAAGAGGTAACATCAGGCAGTTTCTTTTGATTTTGCGCTACTTTTGTTTTTACTTTTTCCATCTTAGCTTTTTTATGAGGCGGTAATACAAAAATTACAACACATAAAAGAACTGCAACTATTGATATTACAATTAAAGACATTTTCTTTTCACGTTCTTGACGGGCAAGCTCTTCTCTTTCTTGTTGAGTTAATCTCTTTTTTGGAGCAGGAGCTATTGGCCTTTCATACTCTTGCTCATATTCTTCTTCAATTATCTCTTCAAAAGTGTCATTACCGCATTCACAATATTGCGGACAAGTTTCATATTCCGTATTACATTCTGTACATCTATACATTATTAATAATCCTTATCAACTTTTTCTAATAATTCTTCACGAATTATAATTTCAAATTTAGTATTACCAAGCATTGTGGTTTCCATAATAAGAATAACGGTTGGTAAAGATGCACCTAATGCACATATAACCATATTTAAGATATCACCGCCCATTACTCCCACAAAATAAGTAACGTTTAATGTATATTCAATAATAATAACGCCAATAGCTATAAGTAACCACTTTTTAGCTTCTTTTTTAAGAGTTTTGCTACTTTCTACACCGTGAATTGTAACTCCGTGAATATTATAATCACTAAAACCATCCTGTTTTATTACGTTAGAAGCATTTATTCTTTTTGTTGTGGCAAAAGATGTAGCAAAACAATGAAATGCAAAAATAATCATCATTGATGCTAAAGCAAGGAACATAGGTGATAATTTTATTCCGCCCAAAATTCTTATAAATCCTGCAGCTTCAGGGAATATTTCACCCAACGTTTGAGATACCGCATATCCTAAGAAAGGAGCAGTAATTACACCTAAGAAAAATTCCATAGACGCTTTTAATTGCAAGTTAAATATTTTATCATTTATATCTTTCAATTTCTTTCTTGTTATATTGTTTACAAATAAAGTTATCCATTGCTGATAGTCTTTTATTACGGCTTGGAAATCTTCTCTTGATTCATAGCTGTCAAGTTCTTCTCCGCTTTCTGCTATGATATTTTTTGTAAATCCGGAAAATATACCTAAAAATATGCATAAAAATGTACATAACAACATCATCTGCGGTATTAATATCGGTAATCCGTATGTATGTACCATTAATTCAGATAATGCTGCTACCAATACCAATGTAAATATACCGAATGATGATAATAAGCAAAGTCTTTGAATTAATATACTGGAAGCTGAAGGCTTTACTTTGCCTTTATTTTGCAATACCAAAAATTGTCCTTGTTTTAAGAGCAATGTAATTATTATAAAAGATATTGATACTAAAAATAAAACTTTGTTTTGTAATTGCCCGTTCATTGAATCTAATCTTATAATATCTTTTAAAATATATGCCATAGCCAACGGCACAAAAGCTATGAGCAAGTTTAAAACGCCAAGTATTAATTCATTCTGTGCCAATTTTGCTCTTAATTCATTTGCTTTATAAGCAATTTCTTTTGTTACAAGTGATCTTCTTCGTTCTATATCAGCTTTTCTTCTGTCTATTTTAATTTTTGTTTGAGCACCTGCGCCATCACCATATAATGTTTTAATATCTTGTTCATTTAATTCTTCATCTTCAATCATGGTCATTGTTTTTTTGTTTTCAGCACGTTTAATTTTTTCGGCATTTTTTCTATTTGCGAGTTCTAATGAACCTGAAACAATTTTAGGGTTTGTGCCGGCTGAGGTTATTTTTATGCTTATAAATTCATTTGTATCCGCTATCATTAGCTTACATAATGACCCAATTTCCATTGTTTGACCAATCGGTTGACCTCTGAATAAAATCCTATCACTTTTAAAATTATTAACAATTAACCATTTGCCTGTTTCCAGTTTCTGAAGTGATATTATTAAATCAAAATCCAAATCTAATTTGTAATCACAATTACGAGCCGTACCTATATTTATTACATTTGAATCGCTATAAACTTTTTCGTTATTCTGAGATGTTATAGTGACGTTCATTATTATCCTCTATCTTTCTACTGCTTCCAAAAACTTTCTGATCGCCAAATCAACATTTTCTTCCGATGCCAATATTAAATTTTTCTCTTTCATAACAGGTAATACTGACTGTCTTACATCATCCAATTTTTGAGGATGGGCATATAAAAAAGCTAATGTTAAATCCGGAATATAATTTAGCGTATTTTTAATATTTTTAGGGAGTGTATTCCAGTTAATTTGTTTTGTAATGTCTCCTTCATTTTCAAGGTCACCCAAAACAACAATTGCAGGTTTATATCCTTCCTGCTGATACCTTAATGCATCCCCGACTGCTTTTTTCAAAGCCAAACCATAAGCGGTACCAAATGTTGTAGAATCATAAGCCCCGCGTTTTTCCATAGTTTTCTTAATTTGTACAAGTTTATGCGGATTCCCGTTATATATATTATAAGTATCTTCGGTTACCACATAAATTAATATGCTATCTTCGCCGTCAAGCCTTTTAGCTATCTTTAATATTGTTTGCTCTTGTTTATCTAACAAATTTCTGTTGGAGGCTGAAATATCAAGCAAAAATATTGCTGATACGGGTTTAAATTCACCCAAGTCCATATTCATACAGCTAACTATAAATATTTTTAATATATATGCTGCAAGTAATAATACTATTCCTAATGCACAAGTTCTTCTAAACATACTACTCTCAAAACTATCATATTACGTAAAAAATTGTATCATATTTAATTATTTTTTGGCAAGCTTTTTATTTTTTTGAAGCTCCAAAAATCAGGGTGCAATAAAGCCAAAAATGGTATTAATTCTAAACGTCCTATTATCATATTAAACATACAAATAATTTTAGATAAATTGTGCATTTGATAAAAATTCCCCGTCGGTCCGATTGGGCCGAACCCGGGACCCACATTTCCGAGTGATGCAATAGCGCTTGATACACCCACTATTGTATTTTCTTCTATATAAGTTAACAATACTGCTGTTATTGCAAATATAGTATAATAAAATATTACAAATGATATCATTTGTCTTACTATATCTTCATTTATAAGCACTCTGTTAATTTTAATCGGGTAAACTCCGTTTGGATGGAAGATTTTCGCCACTTGGCGTTTTAAATATTTAAAAATAAATATTAATCGTAATAATTTTAACCCGCCCGATGCAGAACCTATTGAAGCACCGCAGAACATCAGTATAAAAAGTATTAATTTGGCTCTAAGGTTCCATTCGTTATAATCAACGGTATAAAATCCGGTAGTTGTTATTATTGATATCACCTGAAATAAAGCTGATTCTATGGCTTTTTTAATATCGTACATATTTAACGTGACTAATACTATTGTTATTAAGACAGTAAAAATCAGAACCGTGAAGAAATACAATTTAAATTCATAATCTTTAAATAACGCCATAAAGTTTCTTTTTACGTATATTTTATATTGAAGGGCGAAATTAGTACCCGCAAGGAACATAAATAAAGCTACTGTCCAAAAGTATTTAGGGTCGGCGTATTGCATAATGCTGTCTGCCGCAGGAGAAAATCCGCCGTTGGCTACGGTTGAGAAAGAATTACATATTGAATCAAACAGGGGCATTCCTAATCTGTTTAAAATTATTATTTCCAAAAGGGTTAATGTAAAATATATACTCCATAAAGCTGCTGCCGTTTGCCTGATTCTGGGAGTTAATTTGCTTTCGGTGGAGCTTGCTCCCGGAGATTCGGCGTAAAACATTTGTCTGCCAGCTATGGCAAATTTTGGCAAAATCGCTATAAATAATACCAATATTCCCATACCGCCAAGCCACTGACTAAAAGACCTCCAAAAAAGCATTGTTTTAGGATATATGGAAAAATCTGTCAAAACTGTGGCACCTGTTGTTGTTACGCCTGATACCCCCTCAAATAAAGCATTTATTGGGCTTAATCCATAATATAAATAAGGAATCGCAGAAATTATGCCGAATATTACCCAAGAAAACAGTACTATTGCTAATGTTTCTCCCTTATTTATTTTATTTATATCTTCACTGTTTACATGGTTTTTTAACAATATACTTAAAAGAAAAGAAACTGATGAAGCAACTATAAAAGGTTGATAAGCACCCCATTCTTTCATTATTATTGAACAGATGCATGGAATAAGCATCAGTACGGCTATATATCTTAATATCAAGCTTATTGAATTAAAGATATATCTGTAATTCATAATTAAACACACCTTTTAAAATAATTTAAAACATCATCCGCATTTTCTTGGGTCGTAAAAACAATCAGATTATCAAACGGCATTATTTGGGTTGTTCCTCGTGGAATAATAACTCTGTTGCGTCTTTGAATGATTGCAATTATCGCCTTGCAAGGCAGTTTTAGGTTCATAATGGTATTGGTCTTAAAATCAAATGGAATACATATTTCAAGCACTTTGCCCTGACCACGTTCAACTGTTGCAAGAATTTCGACCTCTGTTTTAATAAGATGGTTTTCTATTTCGTCAATAGCAGCTCTATTTTGAGAAATTGCAACATCTATCCCGACTTTTTCAAACAGATTGGCATTGGCATTTTTGGAAACTCTTGTTATTACTTTATCAACTCCAAGTTGTTTAGCTAAAAGCGAACATAATAAATTCTTTTCATCATTATTTGTAACGCTTACAACTACGTCGGATTCGTTAACTCTTTCTTCTTCCAAAAGTGCAAAGTTCGCACCGTCACCGTTGATTACCAATGTATTTTTAAGATTTTCGGTTAATTCCACGCACCTGTCATAGTCGTATTCGATAATCTTTATTTTCATATTGGCTTTTTCAAGGTTTTGAGCGAGCATAAGTCCTACATTTCCGCCGCCGATTATTGTTACTTGCTTTACGTCATTTTTTTCTTGAAAGAATTTATTAGCCAAAATATCCAAAGAATATGATGAACCCATAAATATAACTTTATCATTAAGTTTTAATTCCGTATCACCATTTGGAATAAACAAAGTATTATCTCTTGTAATACCTACAATAAGTGTTTCTTCGGGGAAACTGCAATCTTTTACTTTTTTATTCAAAAAGTTAGTTGTTTCAACAACTCTGTATTCAAGTAATCTGGCTTTACCGTTAGCGAAATCTTCCACATCAATAGCGTTTGGTACAGTAATAATTCTGAAAATTTCTTGTGTCATTAGTTCTTCAGGCCACAATACATAATCAATCATTAATTCTCGTTGATATTTTGAACCTCTGACTAACGATAAAGATTCTACATTATCCTTTTTACTTACAAAACACGCCGTTTTAAGCTTAGTCATATTTGTTACGGTAAGACAAGCCACAATATTAGCTTCGTCATTATCCGTACAGGCAATAAATATATCGGCATCTTTAATACCGATTGCCTCTAATACAGCTATATTAGAGCCAGAACCTTGTACGTATTCAATATCAAGTTTTTGTATATCTTCATTTATATTAGGTTCATCATCTATAACAATTATATCGTGATCTTCAAATAAACTTGCCGCAATTAGCCCTGCTGTTTCATTTGCACCATATATAACTATTTTCATATTATTCCTTTTTTACTTTTCTTTATAAACGAAAAAAGGATTTTTGTCTATTATGAAATAATTTTAAACAAAATTATAAATCAGCTATTTTTTTTGTAATTTCTTTTTGTAAATCTTGGTTAAATGTTTTTTGAACGGCAGAATAAGCTTTATTTAATAAAGTTCTTGCTTTGGCTCTGTTTCCGTATTGTATCATAATCTCGGCAGCGTCACGATAATTTTTTGCCAAATTTTCATAATCTTCCGTTTTAGAAAAAGCCGAAGCCGAATTGCCGTATAACCTCAATGCCCTTGCTTTATCATTAAGGCGTTTACAATTTTTTGCATTTCTGGAATATATAATTCCTTTGACTTTTTCATCTTGTGTTTCATCTGCAACTATATCAGCCAAAGACATAAACATTATTGCATCATCTTTTTCGTATCTGTCCGTATGAATTTGAGCGATATCTGCAAAAACTTTCGTTTGTAATTTAAGATTATCAGCTTCACCCGCAAATGAAGCAGCAGCACAATAGTGGTCATGAGCAGGTTTAAAGTTAATAAAATCATCGTATATTCTTGCCATAGACATATGTGCTTTTGCTTTTATATTATTATCTTTGCTGTGTTTTGCGGCAATATTGTAGTTATATAGGGCATCTTCTAAACTGTCAAAATCTTCATAGAGCCTGCCTTGTTCGTAACTGATAAGTGCGCATGCTTGTTCATCACCGAGTTCTCTGGCATATTCCATTACTTTTTGGAACGAATACAGTGCTTGTTCTTTTTCATTGTTTTGAGCATATTTTTTTGCCTGTATAAACATGTTTTTTAATTGAGCATCGGATGGAATATAAAACTCAGGTTGATTATTTTGTTCGGTTGAGGGTGCCGAAATCGGTTCTTCTTTTGGTTCTTCAATAACTTCTTGAGTTTGCGGTTGAGTTGGTTGTGCTTCAAGCTGTTTTGGCTGTGAAGTTTTATAATCAACATCTTGTAAGAATAGTGTATCTACCCAGTTTTCAACAACTTTTGACGGCTTTTTAAGCGTATTTGTAATATATTCATCCAAAATTTTTGAGGCGGTTTTTAAATTGGATTGTATAACTTGGGCATTAGGTATATCACGTTGTGACTGCGTTTGCGCTAAATCCAAATACGCACTAACTTCTGCATTTATTTCGTCAGGTACTCCGATAGCTTTAGCTGTGTTTTTAAAATCCTTTAGTACCTGATCAATGTTTATTTGGCGTCTTGTGTAATTAATTGCGGTTTTTTCACCGTTGGGAAAATACATCCCATTATCTTGTTTGGGATGATTATGCTCTTTTAGGTCATTTTCGGCCTTTTCTGATGTTTGAGAATTTTTCTTATCATCAGGTTTTACCGCTATTTTTCTGTTATTTGCCCCGTAATAAGAGTTAACATAATTCGGGTATATCGAATTGTACAACTTTACCGCCTTTTCTACATATTTAAGTATGTACTTTTTTGCCGGTATTTTAAATACTCTGTTTAATGTATTAATTATATTTTTTTATAATTCAATTTTGTATAATTTTTTAGGGGCGTCGCTATACTAATCGCTATAAAACTTGGGTTTTACAGATTATCCCACCTGAAGAAATAATCACTGTCTTTTAAACGGTGATATGGTCCGATTTGGTTTTTTGAAACAATATCATTATAATCTTCATCAAAGTCAATCATGTCTCGCATAGTATATTTTGCCATAGCTTCAGTAAGAATAATTATTCCTAATTCTTTTTCGGGAGAAAACCTGATTCTGAACTCTGCATCTTGAACTGTTTGTTCAATGCAGATAATTTGAAAAGGCTCGCAGTTAAAGTATTCGCAGAGTAATTTTCTTAAAAACGGTTTGTCTTCTTCTGGCGGAGAAAATTCAAGATGAAGGTTATCAAGTCTTGATATTTGCCCGTTGTTGTTATAAATAATTTCATCATCAAACACCTCAACAACCTTATCAGAGGCCAAACAAACTCTTTTATTGTTAATAAGGTCAACTATTTGTTTTGGATTTAGTTTTATCTTTTTCATTTTTTATCCTTTTCATAATTTATTTATATTATGTTTTAATATAAAAAAGTTAAATTTAAAATTAGTTTTTTTATTTAATACATCATATTTCTTATCTTAAAAGTAATGGTTATAATTATAAAAATATCTTATTCTTTTTTTATGTTTGATGTAGATGAAATAAAGAAAATTTTTGGCGAGGTTGTGTATGAATTACGCACACAAAAAGATATGACGCAAGAAGAATTGGCTGAATATCTTTCTTTATCTCCTCATACAATAACAAGAATAGAAAATGGTAAAGTTTTTGTTTCCTGTGAAGTGATTTCGAAATTATGTAATTTATTTAAAATTGAACCAAGTGTGTTGTTCACTCCAAGACCGCATATTTTATATGAAGAACATCAGAATTATATTTCAAAAATAAAATCACTTTTGCCAAAATTTAATTCTAAAAAATTAGAAGAAATATATAATATATTACTTATAATGCATAATAAATGAACTCCTTATGTTCAATATATTGAACAATATAAATAATAATATCAACTAAAATAATTAAATGCAATGTCAAAATGAAAAACTTTTACTGTTTGCTTCTGAATTGGGGAAATTAATAAAAGAAATTAGGGAAAAGAAAACCGGTTATTCTTTAGACAATTTTGCTAATTCTTTTGGTATTAGTAAAGGTGGACTAAGCACAATAGAAAATGGGAAATCTAATTGTAAATTAGCTACGGTGTGGTTAATTGCAGAAGCAATGGGACTTAAATGTTCTGAATTAATTAAACTTTTGGAAGAAAAACTGGGTAAAGATTTTAAGTTTATTGATGAATAATATGTCAACATTTGAAGAATATTTTTATAAAAATATAGGGCTGAAAATTCGAGAATACAG
>CANQLG010000035.1 GCA_947624645.1 Candidatus Gastranaerophilales bacterium | reverse complement strand
ACTAATCAGCCATTTTAGGCAAAATGATTAAAAACAAATTTTTTACTCTCTCTCTTAATATCCTCGTGTTTATTTGATGTTTGCAATACTTGCAAACATTTTTTTTGTTTGTATTGCTTTATCCTTAAAAATATATTAAATTATAACTAACAGGCTTGTTAAAAACTGTGTTACGGATATAATAGTGAAGCATAAAGACAGATTACAAAAAGATAGTAAACTTAAACGTTTATATACCATTACTAAAATTTTAATGGCTTTTTTTGTTATAATCGCCATATTTTTTGTTAACTATGTACTTTCAAATGAATTTATTTCCGCTCAAAAGTTTTTAGAACAAGGAGTTATGCAAACAGCTTCTAATCTTAGAGGAAGAATTTTAAATACTCTTAATGAGATGAAGTTGATATCCGTTAAATTAACTGACTCTGCTTCTAATTTTTCGGAAGCTGATATAATTAGTTTTTTGGAAAAACATATTAATGATTATGATTACCATAGACTTATATTTTCCTATCCGGACGGACGTACTATCAGATATGAAAGAGGTAAGGGAATTATTAAATCCATAGATTGGAGTCAGGATAAAAGATTTCTGGAAGGTATTTCTGGTAACGCCATTTTTTCTGCCACATTAAAAGATGATTATACTCCGTCCGGGCATGTTAATGAATTTGTAGTACCAGTTTATACAAAAGATAAAAAAATAGCCGGCGTTATAGGCTCTGATGTATTTGCACAAACTTATCTTAAAATATTGGGTTTTAATAACTATAATAATAGCGCACGTTCTTTTATTATAGATAATTCGGGAAACTATTTAGTAACACCATATGATGATAAAATATATCTTGAAAATTTCTTTTCTTATCCGAATAAATATATTGCAACTTCTGAAGATAAGGTAAAAAAAGCTTTAAAAACTAATAATTGCGGTTCATTTATTTTTAAGCGTAACGGAAAAAAATACGTTGCTGCTTTTGCAGTTATTGATACACCTAACAGGCTCGTTTTAACGATTGTACCTTTGCATGTTTTACTTTTGCATGTTGACAAATTACTGGGCGGGATAACTGTTATTGTATTTTTAATAAGTATTTTGCTATTGGTTATGTCTTATTACAGCAACAGTCTATTCAAACAAAATGAACGTATAATGTATGATATGGCTTTCACTGATGAAATAACTGATGGCAGTAATAAAAATAAATTTATAATGGATGCAAATGAAATATTAAACTCTGACCAAGAAGGCAAATATGCACTTATTTCTATTGATATTACACAATTTAAATCCATTAATGAACTCTATGGAAGCGAGCATACTAATAAAATTCTCAAGGATGTTTATGATATTATCACTAAAAACCTTTCAAACGGCAGTGTTTGTGTAAGAGATTATGCCGCTACTTTTGTTGTTTTATTCAAATATGAAACACAAGAATTTATTACAAAGTATTTTATTAATAAAATTTTGGACGATATTCAATATTACAATGAAAATAAAATGGAGCAGGTATCTGAAAGTTCGGATATTTTAAGAAAAGCAAAATTGGCACTTAAATTCGGGATTTACCTTATTTCAGATAAATCTATACCTGTTGATATTATGTGTGAACGAGCTAATATTGCAAAACAAATGATAAGAGGTAATGCTCTTTTACAATATAAATACTATGATGACAGTTTAAGAGCTCAAATACTGCAAAATAAGGCAATTGAAGATGAAATGCAATCGGCTCTTGAAAGTAATCAATTTCACATGTACCTTCAACCTAAATTTGATATAGAAACAAAACAACTTACCGGGGCTGAAGCATTGGTACGTTGGATTCATCCCGAAAAAGGGTTAATATCTCCCGCTCAATTTATTCCCTTATTTGAAGAAAACGGATTTATTGTTGAACTTGACAAATGTATTTGGTCTCAAGCTTGCAGTCTTCTTTCCGAAAGAAAAAGACAAGGTAAAACAATGTTTCCTATTTCGGTTAATGTTTCAAGACTTCATCTCAATAATGACGCATTTATCAGTGAGTTATTATTACTTACTCAAAAATATAACGTTCCGACTAAATATATAGAACTTGAGCTTACCGAATCCGCTTGTATTAACGATGAAAAAAGATTTATGGAAGTTATTACAAATTTAAAATCTTTGGGGTTTATTTTATCAATGGATGATTTTGGAACTGGGTATTCTTCTTTAAATATATTAAGACACCTGCCATTTGATGTCATTAAACTTGACAGAGGGTTTATTGTTGATTCTGTTAATGATGAACGAGGAAGAATTATCCTGCAATTTATCGTAGATATGGCAAATAAACTTAATATGATTACTTTAGCCGAGGGTATCGAGACGGAAGAACAATTAATATTTCTAAGAAACTTGGGATGTAAACTTGCTCAAGGTTTTTATTTCGGACGTCCTATGGATATTAATGCTTTTGCGGATAATTTTCTGCAAGACGATATTAAAATTGACAGTCATTAGCTATGATTAAAAAATTCGTTATCAAAACTTTAGGGTGTAAAACTAATCAGATTGAATCAGCTTTAATTGCTGAAATACTTATAAATGGCGGTTTTAGCGAAACAAAAAATATTATTGAGGCTGATTATTACATTTTAAATTCATGCTCTGTTACTCAAGTTGCTGATAATAAATGCTTAACGTACTTAAGACGTGCAAAACGAGAAAATCCAAATATAAAAATTGTCGTAACGGGCTGTATGGCTCAACTTCAAAAAGATTCACTTCTTAAAAACAATATTGCCGATTTTGTTATAGGCAACAATGAAAAAAATGATATATTTAATATAATTAACTCTGATATTCCTTGTCAGGTTTCGGATATATTTTCACATGATACATTCAGATATGAATTACTTCATCAAATACAAAGGACAAGAGCATCCGTAAAAATTCAAGACGGATGTAATAACAGGTGCAGTTACTGTACAATTCCTTTTGCCAGAGGCAAAAGCAGGTCTAATCCGATTTCGAACATTATTGAACAAATTAATCTTTTTGCTGAAGAAGGCTACTTTGAAACCGTATTAACAGGTATTCATATAGGTCAATGGGGACAAGATTTTACACCTAAAAAAAATCTCTTAGATTTACTTATTGAAATTGAAAAAACCGAAATAAAAAGATATCGTCTGGGTTCTTTAAACCCTTTAGAGCTAAATAATGAATTTATAGATTTCCTTGCCGAATCTAAAAAATTCTGTCCTCATTTTCATTTATCGCTTCAAGCCGTGTGCGATAAAACTTTAAAAGCTATGAATAGACACTATAATTCAGCTCAAATTAAAGAATTAGTAAATTATATTAACTCTAAATTTGAAAGAGCTTTTATAGGATGTGATATTATAGTAGGATTCCCCGCTGAAAGCATCGAAGATTTTGAAACCACATATAATAATTTAAAGAATTTAAATCTGTCTAAAATTCATGTATTCCCGTATTCAAGGCGCAAAGGCACATTAGCTGATACTATGAATAACCAAATTTGTGCCGATGAAAAAAAACGCAGAGTTGAAATAATTAAATCACTTTCGGAAGAAAAGCTTCATAATTTTCTTTTAAGCAATATCAATATGCAGCAGGAAGTAATAATAGAAAAAAATCGGGATAAAAATTCAAAACTTTTAAAAGGTGTTACTAAAAATTATATTAATGTTCTTATCAATGCACAAGACAGCTATAAAGATACTCTCCAAACTATACAAATAAAAGCTATTTGTACAACTGACAATTCTAAAATGATTGCACAAATTGTATCTGATTAATATAAATTAGCTTCACATTATTATTATAGGCAAATTATTGTTGTTCCAAATAAAATCAAGGTATTGCTGAGGAATATGTTCAAAGCTTTTTACTAAAGCAAGAAAAGCATTAATTTTTGGTGTATATACAGTCCATTCATTTTGATAACCACTCAGTGTTGCATCGGCTCCTTTTATTATTGCATCTCTTACTTGTGTTCCGGTAAATGTTTTTTCGCCTACCGTGAACGTCATATCTTCTTTGAATTGACTATCATATTTAAAATTCGCAACCTGTCTATATAATTGTGCATATTCACTATCTGTTAAATTTAAATTTTGTTTTATTGCATCTGGTACTCTATTTCTATCACTATTATCTTTTAATATTTTGACAAGATTATTAAAGTTTTTCTCACGGCCTGAATTTTGATTGCCAGTTGATGCACTAATAATATTCGATTGTTCTGCCTCAAGAATTACCCCGAATTTTAAATTTTGATATGTATTTATATCGTTTAAAGATAAATATTTAGCACTTAATAATCCGCTAAATGTTGCATCTGATAATATATTTGCAGTTACCAGTTTCTTCATTTTTTGTACCATATGAGCTAGTGCTCTTATATTTCTTGGCGTAGTCCCTGGCGTAAATCCGTATTGTTCTAAATCTGTATCAGGATCCATTTGAGTTAAATCTAATACTCTAAACTTTTTTCCTTTATATTCTTTCGTCGGAATTAAATCAGGCCTTATAATTTTTGATGTTAATGCAAGTTGTCCATTTTGATCCATTTGCGATGCCATTGTTCTTACTTCCGATATCGCCGATTCTAGATTATTCGCCTTTTCTGCATCATAAAATGTTGCACTTACATTTTGTGCGTCTGCTTGAGCCAATATTTCATATATTGCTCTATCCTCCGGTCTGCGCTGCTGTGCCATTAATGTAGCCTTATCCACACCTTTAGCATAATTCTCTACCCAATGATGATTTTTGACCGTTTCTATTATTCTATTCTGCATTGTCTGCGGAAGATTATATCTATTTAATATATCTCTTGCATATAATGCCGACAATTGCGGATGTTCCTTATAATCCACACCTTCCGCTTTCGCTATATCATGCATTATTGCGGCATTCTTTAATACCGTCTTGGATGAGCCACTCAATTGAGCATATGATTCATTTGACATTGCAGATTGAAGTACCTTTAACATGTGAACATCCACAGAATATGCATGTCCTTCGTTCTGAAGTTTACCTATTACATTTATAAATTCAGGCATACCTTGAATTAATGCGTTTAAGGCTCTGTCTATTGTTTCGTTTCCGGTATGAACACTATTTCCTTTGATGAATTTATATGCTATATCATATAATTCAGAATCAGTATCAATTTGTGTTAGATCAATTATTCCGTCATATCCTATTATCTCGCCATTTTTTTCTATTAGGGTAATACCAAGTTTTTGTGCTGTCTCTGTCCTTTGGTCGGGAGTTAGCTTGCTCATATAAGTTGTTAAATCTTTTAAAAATGCTTTTCTTGAATATTCAAGAGGTATGCCTTCTTTTCCGTATTGACTAAAATCAAATGTTCTCAGGGCTGTTTCAAGTTCTAAATCGTTGTTGGCAAAAAACTCTCTATACATTATCTTAGTATCTTCACTGCTAACTGTTATTGTAGCAATTACCCTTTTTAAAGATGTTTCTATTTTTAATTTTAATGAATCAAAATAATTTATGGTTTTTTCATTAATATTTTTATTTTGTGATAGTACAGATATAATCTCACTTATTTCTTCATTAATTTTTATTCTGCCCTGTATGTCCTCGTTTTCGATATTTAGTGCTCGTTGTAAAGTATTTAAACAATCATATGTTCCTGGAATTACAATCCCTTCATCAATTAAATTTAATACAGCTGGAAACTGTTTATTATATATGGCAAAACAAATTGCTTCATCCGCACTATATCCTTTTTCATAAAATTTATAAAATAGCTGCTCTTTATCTGTATTTCTCCAGGCTAATAATGTAGCGATATTTTTTCCATTAAATGCAGGAGCACCATCAGCGTTTTTTCTGTCGCATAATACTTCAAAATATTGTTTGTTATCCGCAATTACATATGGTAATAGATTTAAGATTTCTTCATAGTTAAATCTTGGCTTACCATTATTTTCTTTCGCAGCTAGTTCGTTAAAAAAATCCTTTCTCTTCGAAATAAATTGTACATTGCCATCTGAATTATAATAAATTTCCTCAGCGTTAAATCTTAAACTGCCATCAGCATTTTTACATGATAATATTATATCTAAACTATTAACAAAGTCCGGCTCCGATTCTAATTTAGATAATATACCATTTAAAGAAAATGCATCAATATCTTCATTGCATAATTTTTCTACAACGCCCATAGTATCAGCCTTGATTAATCTGGCTATTTGTGCCACTTGACTTAAAGTATATTTTGGTGTGCCATCAATCTTAACAGTACTAATATTATCAATAATTTTATTTATTGTATCTATATTATCTGCATTCATGTTTTCGACTATTGATACCACTTCATTTTCATTAAATCTTGGAGAACCATCAATATTAACAGAATCAATAATTTTATTTATTGTATTTATATTATCACTGGTAGCATGATTAAGAATTTTATTTTTTGCACTATCACTATATCTTGGAGCAGGTGCCTGTGCATCTTTATTTTTACCTACTACTCTTGCAACTCTTGCAAAGATTCCTTTTTTAATTTTAGATTTACTGCTATTATCTGAACCCAATTTTTCTAATTTGGATTTTAAAGCTGCTAATTTTGCTTCAAAAGGAACAGGCTTTTCAGAAGACGTTGTTGGAGTTTGAGGTTTTTCTTCAACCGGTAATTCCTCAACAGGCGCTGCTTCAGTGGATTCTACAAGTGCTGCTTCAGTAGGTGCTCCTTCTACCGATGTTTCTTCAACTGTATCCGATTCCGCTTGAGTTGAAAGTACTTCCAGTCCTTCGGGTTTTATAGTTACCTTTTGTGTTAATGTTCCAAAAGATGCGGGTTTATTTGCATTTACAGATCCTGATGTCATATTGGCACTTAACTGTGCACCCACTACTGCCTCTGTCGTATCTGATGATGATACTTCTTGTACTTGCGCAGCTTCAACATTAACTTGCACTACCTCGGTTGTCCTATCCTCCACATTTATCAAAACAGAAGTTTCTTCCGTATTAACTTTACCTTCAGGTAAAGCTTCTTTGCCCTCAGGTAAAGCTCCGGTTCCCATAGTATTACCCTGTGTAGTTTCCGGAGTACCATCTTCTACAAATTCTGTCTCTATATAATCTCTATTAACCTCAGGCTTCGGTATATCTCCCTCACTTACTAACCCTCTGCCTGCATACACAGTTCTATCTGCCCAATCATACATCGTCATATCGCCTGCATAATATCCGTTACCAAGGTTTGTTAATGTTACCCTGATTGTTCTTGTTGTATCAAATGCACCATTACTTGATTCTTGATTATATACTGTTATACCCTCCTCATTTCCTCCTTTTAATGCCATTGCTTCTCTTAGCGAAGATGCCGATACATCTCTTGCTATTAAATTACCTTCTTTATCCAAATAATCTGTATATTTTATTCCGTCCTCCGTAACTCCGCTGCGAGCTTTTACCGTACCCTCAGGTTTCGGTGTACCTGAAGCTAAATTTACTGCTTCAAATGCTACTCCGCCTACAAAACCTGTTAGGGCTCCGCTTGCCATATTCTCCGTCGTCGCATTTAACCACTCTTCAAATTCTACATCTTGTCCATTGACCACGCACCCGTATATATAATTTGTACTCCCCGCTGTCGCCGCTGCACTACCCCCAGCTGCTAAACCTGTTATCCCTGAACTGATTAACCTACCCGCTATCTGGCTACTTACTGTATCTCCTGTTGTTAATATCGGTCTTACTGTACCGGATACTCCCAATGATACAGCACCCGCTGTTATTGATGCTGCAGTTGATGTAACTGCTACTCTGCCAAAATCTTCTGCCAAAAATTCCTTGTCTTCGTCAAAGGCAACATCCGTTATATAATTACCTACCGATATTCCGTCGCCGATAATAACTGATGTTGTCTCTCGAGCCGCTAAATTTGCAAAAAATTTACCCGCTCCACTCGTAACTGTTTTTCCCGCTATCTTACCTATCGCTTTCCCCGCGCCCATCCCTAATGCGGTAAATCCAGAATTTATTACTCCGTTTGCTATATCTTGTGCTATCTCTTTTGGACTATATCCGTCTTTCTCGGTTAATCCGTCAACTGCTTGGGGTACCATATATGCAGCTGTTCCTACTAATGTCGCTGCCCCTAATCCCGCCAAACTTAGTCCGCCTGTAAATGGGGCTAGCGCTAACATACCTACTACCGCTAAACCGGATGCTATTCCTGAAATTACATTTACACACTGTTTTTGTCCTTGTGCATATTTCGATACGGATTCTACTATTTCCGATTTGCTAAAATCAGCTGTTCCGTCCGCTAACTTCATCAATTCTTCTTCATTAAGTTCATTACCTGTTATATCTTTATATACTTCGGCTAATTTTTCGGGATGCTCTTTTAGTCCCGCTATCTCTTCTCTTAATTCATCTATTTGTTTTTGTATCTTGTCTGACCCCGCTCCTATTCCTGTTTTATTCTTTATCCAATCCCACCCCTTCGCTATTACACCATTATTATCCTTTACCTCGTTTAATTTTCTTTCATATTCATTTATTAAATTATTTAATATCTCTATTAATTCTTCTTGCAATGTCGTTTCAGCAGGCTCTATTTCGGTAGATTCCGTTTCATTGTTAAATTGTCCAAACTCTGTCTCATAATCATTTATTTCTTCCGCTTTTTCGCTTTCGAACAGGCTTATTTCTTCCTGTATCTCGGATGGATTATCTCTTAGAACTTCAGGATTCCCATCTATTTGATATTTATCGCCTATTCTCTCTATGGACAATCTTTTACTCCTTCTTTGAACACTTATCCTCTTTATCGACTTATATCTCTTTTTCTTTAACATTTGTTACAATTTGTAATTTATTGTGTTAAAATTATTAATTATGAAGATATTATTTGTTACGGATCTATACCCAATTAAAAATGAAAACTCTGCTAAAGCACTATTTTATATGGTCAACGAATGGAAAAGGCAAGGGCACGAAATTGATGTTATTAAATCTAATTTCATAATTAACTCTCTTATTAGAAAAAGGAAACTGTTTAAACAAAAAATTTATTTTGAAAATGATATTAAAATATATAATTTAAATTTTCACACTCCGTTTTTGTTTAATGTATATAATAAACTTCCTAAAGATTTTTCACTTAAAAATTATGATGTAATAATTTCTCATATGCCTTGCGGAGCATTGATGGCAAATAAACTTTTAAAACGGGATAAAATAAAATATATATGCGCCGTTCATGCATCCGATATTGTTGTTTTAAAAGATTTTAAATATTCAATATATTTTAAAAGCCAATTGAAAAAATCTTATAAATCAGCGGATAAAATAGCGGCAAGAAGCCCTGTTTTGCAAAAACAAATTGAAGAAATTTTGCCGGATATTGAAGAAAAAACCTTTGTGGCATATTCAGGACTAAACGATGAATTATTAAAAAATGAGATTAAACCAAAATACTTTAATCAAGATGTTTTTCAGCTGGCAACAGCAGCTTCGTTAATTAAACGAAAGAATATTGATATTATTATCAAAACGCTTAAATTACTTAAAAACTATAAATTTCATCTTTCAATAATCGGCGATGGACCTGAAAGGAAACGACTTGAAAATTTAACAAAGAAATTAAACTTACAAAATCAAATTACTTTTACAGGTCTTTTGACAAGAAAACAGGTATTAACAGAATTATCTAAATCCGATATTTTTATACTGTTAAGTGATAAAGAAACATTTGGGCTTGTATATTTAGAAGCTATGGCTGAAGATAACATTGTTATTGCAAAATCAAATGACGGTATAGACGGAATTTTACAAAACGGTCAAAATGCTTTCCTTATAGAGCCTAAAATTGAAGAATTGAAAAAATGTTTAGAGAAAATATTTGCGATGAATGAGAAAGAAATTGAAGTCATTAAACAAAATTCTCTTGATACGATAAAAGGACTCAAATTAAGCAAAGCCGCCCAAAATTACATTAGTAATATACAATAATTATGTTTGTTTTATAATGATTTAAAAAGACAAGAAAGAAATGAATACAAAAATTCAAGCTGTAATTAAGAATATACTAAGCAAAAAATCAACTGATGTATTTATTGAGCAAAGCAATTCAACAGAATTAAAAAAGACATTAAATATATTTGACTTGTTAATTTTGGGTATAAGTGCGGTAGTCGGTACAGGAATATTTACAATAATTGGCAGTGCAATAGTCGGCGGTACCGATAGTCTTGGCGCAGGAAGTGCCGTAATAATATCAATGTTGATTGCTGCTACTGCAAGTTTATTTTCAGCACTTGCATATTCTGAAATAGCAGCAATGATGCCTGTCGCAGGAAGTGCGTATACTTACACCTATGCAACAATGGGCGAATTTATGGCGTGGATTGTAGGTTGGGTATTAATGCTTGAATATGCCATCGGAAATATTACCGTAGCTACTGCTTGGACAGGTTATCTGGTTCAATTATTAAAAGGTTTTAAACATATATTACCTGATTTTGTTGTTAATTTTCCTCTTTGGTTAAGAAATGATTTTCGTTCCATATATATGATGTGCGATAAATACAATTGGGATGTTCACGATAAAATGCCGTTTTTACACTTTCCTTTAGGTATAGATATCCCTGTGGCAATTAATTTACCTGCTATTTTTATTGTACTTTTACTTACTATACTTTTAATTAAAGGTGTAAAGGAATCTACAAGAGTTGCAGGCTTGATGGTTTTTGTAAATTTATCAATAATAATTTCATTTGTTATAGTTGGCTCAAAATATGTGGCGCCTGAAAATTGGGTACCATTTGCTCCTAACGGAATAGAAGGAATTTTGGCGGGAACTTTTATTATTTTCTTTGCATATATAGGCTTTGATGCTATATCAACTGCGGCAGAAGAAACCAAAAATCCTCAAAGAGATTTACCTATTGCAATAATCGGGACTTTAATTTTATGTACGATTCTATATATTTCGGTAGCATTGGTTCTTACGGGGGTAATTCCTTTAAACAGTATTGATACTCAGGCACCTTTAGCACATGCAATGAGGGTTATCGGCAAAAATTGGTATGCTGGAGCAATCTCTGTCGGAGCACTTTGTGCCTTAACAAGCGTACTTTTGGTCTATCAATTAGGGACTACAAGGATTTTCTACGCAATTGCAAGAGATAATTTTTTACCGAGTAATATAATGAAAATTCATCCTAAATTTAAAACACCTCATATTATTACTTGGATTTCAGGTCTGATAGTTATTATAGGTTCACTTTTTATGGACTTAAATATATCGGCAGAACTTTGTAATTACGGCACTTTCGCTTCTTTTGTCATAATTTGTATAGAAGTGTTAATTTTAAGAAAAACAGAACCCAATCGACAAAGACCGTTCAAAGTTCCTTTTTGCCCTTTATTTCCAATACTCGGAATTATAATGTGCAGCTGCTTTATGATATATAAAAGCTTATCAGGCGGAACATCTTCATTATACTTTCTTCTATGGGTTATAATCGGTCTTGGAATATATATAATATACGGATACAAAAATAAGAGAGACAAAGAGGCAAAATGAAAAAGCACCTTATTAGTCTATTGGCAATAATGGTTATGGTTAGTGCACCTGCATATTCATATGTAACAACCGCAACAACTAACCCGGCAAATACCTCGGACGCTATTACAAACCCTAATGCCGGTATTTCAGGTTTAAAACCCGGAGTTAACGATACTTATTATACCCACTATAAAACAATAACCGGCTATAAATCAAAACGGGAAATGGAGAGCGGAAAAGTCAATAAATATATTAAAAAATTATATTAATTTAAAAAGACCCCATAAAAGGGGTCTTTTTTTTATGAAAATTTTTATGTTTGCACTACAATAATAAAATAATAAGGATATTAAAATGAAACACACAAAATATTCCGCAGTTATTGTAGGAAGCGGTATAGCAGGATTATATGCAGCAATAAAATTAAAAAAAGAGGCTAATCTTCCAAACGGACTCCTTATAGTAACAAAATCACAGTTAATAGAATCAAACTCCAAATATGCACAAGGCGGAATGGTTTGTGTAATGCCCGAAAACAAATTGGACTCTTGGACACTGCACGTTGAAGATACCATTAAAGCAGGAGCAGGCTTAACTGATGAAAAAGTAGCGGAATACATATCAAAAAAAAGCGCTCAAGTAGTAAAAGAACTCCAAAACCTTGGTGTGGATTTTGACAGAGATGAAAATAACAAACTGAAATTTACAAAAGAAGCTGCCCATAGTGTAAACAGAATACTTCACGCAGGCGGCGATGCAACCGGATTTTGCATAGAAAATGCACTTGTTAAATACCTAATGGCACAAAAGGACGTTAAAATATATGAACAAACCCTTGCCGTAGAACTTTTAACTGACAATCATCAAATAAACAGAGGGCTTATAACATATAATTACGCTGAAAATGAATATGAGATAATAGAAACTCCTGCGGTAATACTTGCAACAGGAGGATTAGGACAGCTTTACAGATATACAACAAACCCTGATATAACAACAGGTGACGGAATTGCACTTGCATATAGAGCAGGAGCAATAGTTAAAGATATGGAATTTGTACAATTTCATCCGACGGCATTTGCTCTGTCCGATAAAGGCACAATGTTTTTGATATCCGAAGCGGTAAGAGGTGAAGGCGCAAAGATTGTTGATAAATCAGGTAAAACCTTTATGGAAAAATATGATGAAAGGCTTGAGCTTGCTCCGAGAGATATTGTAACACGTGCAATATATAAAGAAATGAAAGATACCGGAGCAAAAAATGTATATTTAGATGCTACTCATATAAATGAACTTAAATTTGAAAAGCGTTTTCCCACTATCTATGGTGCCTGCCGAGAATATAACATTAATCCCGCATATAATTACATACCCGTATCTCCGTCAGCACATTATTTTATGGGTGGTATAAAAACAAAAATAAACGGTACTACTTCACTGGAAGGACTTTATGCTATAGGTGAAGCGGCTTGCACAGGTCTGCACGGGGCAAACAGACTTGCTTCAAATTCTATTTTAGAATGTGCCGTCACAGCTTTTGAACTCGTCAATCTTTTAAAAACTAAAGATTTAACCGTACAACCCGCTTTTGATGAAGAAATCTCAAGAATAATAAGTTTTTATGAAGAAGATAAAGATATTGATTTCACTGTTGATACGGATAAAATGATGAAAAAAATAAAGCAGCTTATGTGGGATAACGTTGGAATTGTAAGAGATAATGATAAACTCACTTTTGCGCAAAATGAACTTGATAAAATGGAAGAACAATTCGGTTTTACCTATAAATGCCCTGACAGAAGCAGCTATGAAATCAGAAATATGCTCACAAACGCAAAATTAATAACGGAATTTGCATTGAAAAGGAAAGAATCAAGAGGGGCACACTATCGCACCGATTTTCCCAATAAAGATACAAAAGCCCAATCACATCAAAAATCAAAGAAAGGTTAACGAATGTCTCAATTACTACATAAATTTATTATTGAAGAACATGTAAAAAATGCTTTAAAAGAAGATATAGGTTTTGGAGATATAACAACAGATTATTTGATAGATGAAGATGCAAAGATTAAAGCAAAGTTAAATACACGTTCTGACGGAATACTCTGCGGAACGGATGTTTTTAAAACCGTTTTTAACATATTAGATGACAATATAAAAATACAAACTTTTTTTAATGACGGAGATAAAATAAAAAAAGGCGATACAATAGCTGTTTTAGAAGGCAGTGCAAGAGCAATTCTGATAGGAGAAAGAACAGCTCTTAATTACATACAGCGTTTAAGCGGCATTGCAACAGAAACAAGAAAATATCAAGATGCAATAGACAGCAATAAAGCGAGAATTACCGATACAAGAAAGACCACACCGGGATTCAGAATTTTTGAAAAATATGCAGTATATACAGGCGGAGCAAGACTACACAGATTTAATCTTTCTGATTGCGTAATGATTAAAGATAATCATATTCAATATGCAGGCTCAATTACAAATGCCGTAAACAAAATCAGAGAAAAACTTTCTCATACTCATAAAATAGAAGTAGAATGCGATACGATAGAGCAGGTAAAAGAAGCAATACAAGCTAAAGCCGATATTATTATGCTTGATAATATGGACTGTGAAACAATGAGAAAATGTGTTGAATTAATAAACGGGAATGCAATTATTGAGGCAAGCGGCAATGTTACACTTGAAAATATTGCACGGATTGCACAAACAGGCGTTGATGTAATATCATCAAGTGCAATAGTTGCTAAAGCAAAAACTTTAGATATTGCTTTAGACATGTAACCGATTTGCACTAATTCATTTTTTGTATAAAAATAATATAATAAAGGGGTTAAAATATTGAATATTGTTGTGTTTATTAAACAGGTTCCTGATACAAATGATGTTAAATGGACACCTAATAATAATATAGACCGAACAAAGACCGACAGCATAATTAATCCTGTTGATAAAGAAGCACTTGAAGCAGCTTTAAGGTTAAAAGAAACATATAATGCCAATATAACAGCAATAACAATGGGACCGAGCAAGGCAGTTGAAGTACTGCAAGAAGCAATTGCAATGGGATGCGATAATGCGGCATTATTATGCGATTCAAAATTTGCAGGCTCCGATACTTTAGCAACATCAAAAGTGTTAGCTGCTTCAATTAAAGAGAAATTCCCCGATACCGATTTAATTATAACCGGACAAAGTGCAATAGACGGAGAAACGGCTCAAACAGGACTTGCCGTTGCTGTCAGACTTAATATCCCTTTTGTAGCTCATGTTAATGAGGTTATAGAAATTAATACTAACAAAATTATTGTAAATGCGGAAACAGAAACATATAAAACTGTTTATGAATTAAACATGCCTGCGTTAATATGTATCAATAATTATGTATTTAAACCGAGATTACCACGCATAGACGGTTATATGAAAGCGCAAAAATATAATTATCCCGCATATAACTTATATGAATTAAACTTAGGCGAATGTGAAACAGGAATAAAAGGTTCTCCGACTTATGTTTCAAAAGTATATCGTACCGACGAAAAGCGAGAATGTAAGTTTATTGAAGATTTAAATAAACTTGCCCGAATAATAAAGGAGAACTAATGGAACCCAACGGTATATTAATATATGGCGAATTGAACGAAGAACAGGAAATAAAGACTGTTGTTTATGAGCTTTTGACAAAAGCAAGAGAGCTTAAAGAAAAAATTTGGAATCAAGCAATAAGAGTATGTATAATAGGTCCCAGAATAAATTATGAAGAAATAATCAATAAATTAGGAAGTTATGGTGCGGATGATGTTATTATAGTCAGCGATAACAGGCTAAAAGAATATAATCATAATTATCATCCGGAAATATTTACCCAAATAGCACAAAAATTTCCGCCTAGAATGATACTTATAGGAGCTACACTGCAAGGAAAAGAAATTGCATCATACACTGCCGTGAAGCTTGAAACGGGATTGACTGCCGATTGTACCGATTTAGACATAGGTGAAAACAATCTTCTTTTATCCACAAGACCCACATTCGGCGGTCAATTAACAGCTGATATATTATGTTCAACATTTCCTCAAATGGCAACAATTCAGGAAAATATATTTAAAGCCCATTCAATTGAAAATCATAGCGTTAATGCAATTTATAACTGGATAGATATTGACAAAATTGATAAACGTATCAACATAATAAAATCAATAAAAAAAATAATAAATAAACACGATATACAAAATTCAAAAATACTTGTTTCAGGTGGAGCAGGGGCGTGTCAAAATAACGGATTTGCCCTCATTTATCAATTGGCACAAAAATTAAAAGCACAAGTATGCGGTTCAAGAGAAGCACGTGAAAAGGGATTTATAACTAAAGCTCAACAGGTAGGACAGACGGGGAAGATTGTTTCGCCCGATATTTACATTGCAATAGGTATATCGGGAGCCAATCAACACTTAACGGGAATTAAAAATAGTGGTAAAATAATAGCTGTAAATAAAGATAAAAATGCACCGATATTTAACTATTCCGATATAGGGATTGTCGGTGATTTATTTGAAATATTACCGGAATTAATCAGGAGTTTAGATAATATAGAGGAAGAAAATGACCAGTGAAGTAAATGAAAAAGAGACTGTGCTAAAGCCCTTTTCCACATTGCAATTATTAACATTTTGTTTGGGATTTTTCGGGCTTCAATTTGCATGGCAAATGCGCTTGGCACTATCTGGTCCGGTAACGGAGGGGCTTGGAGCCGACCCGTTAATATACGGACTTATATCTTTAGCAGGCCCGTTTTCGGGAATGGTAGTGCAGCCTATAATCGGAGCATTAAGTGATAAAACAACTTCAAAATTTGGCAGAAGACGACCATATTTATTGGGAGGCGCCATTCTTGCATCTTTGGCATTATGGATATTTCCAAATTCAGGTGCAGTAGTAAAGATGTTTTCAGGATTTTTTGGAGTTGCGCTTGCGCCGTTGGCAGGACTTATCTTAGCGGGAATAATGATATGGATTATTGATGCTTGCGTTAACATAGCACAAGGTCCATATAGAGCATTAATTCCTGATGTTGTTCCAAGAGAACAACACGCCATTGCTAATTCTTATTTAAGTTTTGCTATCGGATTAGGTTCTGTTGTTGCGGCAGCTACTCCGCCTGTTTTAAGCAAATTTTTCCATATTATAATGCCTATCCCCGCACAATTTCTAATGGCGGCAATTGCTTTTACGGGAGCTATGCTTATTACTTGTTTTTCTATCCAAGAAAAACAATATATCCAGGAATCTAAATCAGAAAATAATGAAAATAAAAAATCATTTATGGATTCTTTAAAAGAATTTTTAACAACCTCGCCTGAAATCATTAAAATATGTACTCTTCAGTTCTTTACTTGGATTGGAACAATGTGTTTGCTTCTATATTTCACGTTGTTTGTTGTACATAATTTATACGGGGTACCTGATATTATTACATCAGGAGTTGATGATACCGTATATAACTCTATAAGGCTTTCAGGTACGAATTTTGCATTAATATGTATGGCACTGTTTAATCTTGTTTGTTTTGTTGTATCCATCCCAATAGGATATTTATCAACAAAATTCGGAAATAAATATGTGCATAGTATAGCCCTTTTGTTAATGGCAATAGCATATTGTATTTTAGGCTTTGCTCATACAAAGCTTGCAGTACTTATAGGTATAGGGCTTGCGGGTATCGGTTGGGCTTCTATTTTGTCTTTACCATTTGCAATGCTTTCCGAATACATAAAACCCGGTAGTGAGGGTTCTGTTATGGGTATTTTCAATATATTTATAGCAGGTCCGCAAGTGGTTGTATGCACTTTAGTTGCTTGGATTATTAATCACAGCACAATACTCAAGGATGCAGGTACTTATTATCATTGGGAATATGCATTCTTCATAGGTGCTTTTGTTCTGCTTTGTGCTTCTATTGCTTCTTTAGCAATTAAAGAAAAGAAAAATTAAAATTAAAACTAAAAAAGAGGGATTAATTAGTCCCTCTTTTTATTTTCTTATATTATCTATAAAGATTTTAAACCTGCTCATTGCTGTTTTAAGATTATCTAATGAATATGCATAAGAAATTCTTAAATATCCTTCACCGCTCGTTCCAAAAGCACTACCTGGTATAGCTGCGACTTTTTGTTCTTGCAAAAACTTTGTCGCAAATTCTTCGCTTGTCATACCAAACTCCTTAATACAAGGAAATACATAAAAAGCTCCGAAAGGTTCAAAGCAGGGTATATTCATTTCTTTAAATGCATTAACCAAAAATCTTCTTCTCTGATTATAAGATTTTCGCATAGTATCTACATCTTCATCACCGTTTCTAAGTGCTTCAACTGCAGCATATTGACTTGTGGTAGGTGCACACATTATTGCAAATTGGTGAATTTTCGTCATTTGTTTTATTATATTGCTCGGCGCACAAGCATACCCTAAACGCCAGCCGGTCATTGCATAGGATTTAGAAAATCCGTTTATTAATATTGTTCTGTCTTTCATTTGCGCCAACGATGCAATTGATACGTGTTTGCCTTTATATGTCAATTCGGAATATATTTCATCAGACATAACATAAATATCATTATCAATAATAACTTTTGCTATTTCTTCCAAATCCTTACGTTCCATAATAGAACCTGTCGGATTATTGGGGAACGGAAGTATTAACAGTTTTGTTTTTGGCGTAATAGCATTTTGAAGTTCTTCTGCCGTTAATCTGAATTCATTTTCAGATTTTAAATTTATAATTACGGGTTTGGCATTCGCCAATATTGTGCAAGGCTCATAAGATACGTAAGAAGGCTGAGGAATTATAACTTCATCTCCATCATTAACCAGTGCTCTTATTCCGATATCAATTGCTTCTGAGCCGCCCACCGTAACAATTATTTCATTTTCGGGATTATAGATTATCCCTTGAGTTCTGTTTATATAATTAGAAATTTCTATTCTTAAATCTTTTAACCCCGAATTAGACGTATAAAAAGTTCTGCCCTTTTCCAGCGCATAAATTCCCTCATCACGAATATGCCAAGGAGTATCAAAATCAGGTTCTCCAACCCCAAGTGAAATTACATCTTTCATCTCACTTACCAAATCAAAAAATTTCCTGATTCCTGACGGTTTTATATTTAATACTTTATTTGAAAGTTCTTTCATTACGGTGATATTATCTCTCTTTCATCATCATGTTTTTGAGCAAGCACAGTGCCATAATCTTTATACTTCTTTAATATAAAGTGCGTAGCCGTACTTAACACACCATCAAGCGTAGAAAGCTTATCCGAAACGAAATTAGCAATTTCTCTCAAAGATTTTTCTTCCAAGATAACAAGTAAATCAAACCCTCCTGAAATAAGATAAACCGATTTCACTTCGGGATAGTTGTATACTCTTTGAGCAATTTTATCAAACCCTTGACCTCGCTGGGGAGTAACTCTGACTTCAATAAGAGCGGTAACTTTTTCTATTGAAGTTTTTTCCCAGTCTATAAGCGTATAAAAACCGCATATTATTCCTTCTTTTTCAAGTGATTCAATTTCAGACAGTACATCTTGTTCATTTTTGCCCAATAAAACAGCTAATTCATTCAAACCGATTCGGCTATTTTTCTCTATTATTGAAAGTAATTCCTCTCTCATATAATCCCTCTACTTTATTTATCTGATAAAATTCCAAAAATATCTTTTAAGTTTTTTTCCGGCAGACAATTTTTCTATTTTGCCTGATTTAGCACTGACTATATCGACCGGCTCAGGCTGTATTGAACGTTGATAATTAACCGCCTTTGGTCCGAATAATATAACATATTGCGGAGCATATCCATCAGGTATTTCAAGTGCTTCGCACAATTCAGGAAATACTTTTAGTACTGTTTCTCCATAACCGCACCAGCAAGTTCCAATACCCATACTTTGAGCATACATTTCAAAATAACTGATTGCTATAACAGCATCTTCTTTTGCACAAGGAGCTTTAACGGAATTAGACACAACAAGCATATGCGGTGCTCCGCGAAATATTATGTCATCACCATTAATAAAAAACTTTGTATAAGTTGAAAATTTTTCTACAATAAGCTTAATCGGTGCCTTTGTCAATGCATTTATAACTTTGTTATTTGTGTAATTTCTAAATTCATCCATAACATTTACATCATCTATAAAAGAAAAATGAAGCTTGTGATAATTACATCCCGTTGGTATCCAAGGGAGCATTTCTTTTAATTTCTGCATTTTATCGGCTTCCAGATTTTCATGTTTATATTGTCTGTCACTTCTTCTGGATTTTATCAAATTTAAAACCATATCAGGGTTTTGTGAATATATTTTGTCTGAGTTATCGGGATTTTTATCAAAAACAGAAATTGCCCCGACAGGACATATTGCCATACAATGCTGACAGGCTAAACATCTGTTTGGTGCCGCTGCTTTTGGAATATCGTTATTGTTTTTATCTTGCTCTATTACCATTGCGATACAATCTTTTACACACAGACCGCATTTGATACATTTAGATTCATCAACTTTAAAATTTAATTCCGACATAAAATCACCTTTCCCTTAACCTGATAATAGCAAGATTCACAAATAAAAACAAGAATTTATAAATAACTATTGACTAAAAAAATTTATACGATAAGATAATAATTGCTGAGGGCGTTTAGCTCAGTTGCCTAAAGAGGCAGAGCCTCTTGAAACAATAAATTATCGCCGACTGCGGGAGGCGCAGTGGGTAAAATAAAAAGGGCAGAGGAGTTAAACAATCTAAGCAAAAGAACGCAAGGGCGTTTAGCTCAGTTGGTAGAGCGCCTCCCTTACAAGGAGGATGTCAGGAGTTCAAGTCTCTTAACGCCCACCATTAAAAAGAACAATAATAGCAAGGGTTTTGACCACTTGCTTTTTTATTGCAAATTTTATGAAAAAATGATTTTATGTAATTTTTATGGACTTGATTGTTTTGCATAACAGATATAAATTAGTCAAATTGTGCAAGGTTGACGAATTGTAAAACAAAAACACGTAAAAACTAAAGATTAAATTTAATATTTTAAACTTGTTCAATATATGTATTAATAATTATCTAAACTGTTTACTGCATTTAATTTTTGTTCAAATGTATTATGAACATATCTCATAGTAGTTTTAATGTTCTTATGGTTTAAAATGCTTTGTAAAACAGGTACAGGAACATTTTTATCAATAGCTCGACTGGCAAATGTATGCCTTGTATCATGGAATCTAAAATTTTTTACATCAGCCATTTTACAGACTGTTTTAAATGCTCTATGAATATTATCATAACTATTTTTTGTTTCAGGATTAGTAAAAACAAATATGTTATCGCCTTTATCGATATATCGTCTTTTTAAAATTTCTTTTACTGTTTGATTTATGGGTATATCATTTTTTAAACCGTTTTTTGTATTTAAGGCACATAATAAATTTGATGATAAATCAACACAATCCCACGTAAGATTTAACACTTCATTTCTTCTCATACCAGTATTTAATGAAATTAATACAATATCTCTCACATGGTCATAGGAAATATTATTAAATCTGTTTTTTATTTTCTCTAATTCTGCTTTTGATACATTCATATAAGAATAATCATGATTGCAAAATTTTATAAATCTTTCCTGTTCTTCTGTTGTCATATGTCTTTCAAGTTTATTAGTTATTTTTAGTTTTTCTATTTTTGATACAGGATTTTCTTTTGTTTTTTTATTATCAATTGCCATATTAAAAATTTTAGATAAGCAAGAAAAATAAAATGCTTAGAAACAGGGGAAATATTTGAAAGTGCAACAGAAGCGTGTAAATGGGTTGAATATGTACAGGAAACGGACTATTGTAATAAAGATTTAATAAAACAATGCTGTCGGGGTAAACAAAAAACTTCATACGGCTATCATTGGGAGTTTGTTACAGAAAATAATAAGGAAGATGAAGATTAAAACCCTTACTATTAGCAGATTTTAGTCATAGCACTCTTGACAAATTCAATTAAATCGTTTATACTATAATTAGCCATTTGGTAATGGCTACGGAAGGTTCTTTTGGAAACCGTAGAGGGACTGCCAAATGGTTTTTCATTTTCTTGTGTTTCTGAATATAAATCATAGATAGAAAATTCATCAATAGACATCTCTTTATAATCTATTCTTTCTTTTACGGTTATCATAACAAGAAAAGTCAAACCGCCTATTTTTAAAGAAATTGCTAACCTATGAATTATTTGATTATGATAAAGTGCCTGTTTCTTAATCTCGGGGTGTTTTAAAATTGGAATTGCAGCATAAAAAATTGTATCAACATTTGAAACAATTTCTTTCTTTAAATAACCGTATTTACCTTCCGTATCTTTTGTAAAAAC
>CANQLG010000034.1 GCA_947624645.1 Candidatus Gastranaerophilales bacterium | reverse complement strand
TGGAATATCTAATTCACAAGGATGCGCAATAGAATATAGAAGATACCGTATAATTGCATTGAGTAATTTAAACCAAGTACTTGTGCTTGAAAATAAAGTTGAGAGTAAACAAGTTAAAGATTTTCAAAACGCAAATGAATTTGCAAATATGATAATCTCGAGAATGCATGTTGAGGATGTTTATAATATTAAATCCGATAAGTATAAATATAAGACGTTTAAAAATGGTGAAATTAAAAAATATAAATTAACCGAATATAAAGATAAACCGTTTGTTGTTGATGCCAGAGGAATAGCTTATATAATATCAAAATTTGAGCAGGGGTGTAATAATGTTGATTTGGAAAACCATGAAAATTCAAGCTGTCTTATTGATATGGATGTAAACGGTTTTAGAGAACCCAACGAATATTATAATCCCGAAAAACCTCGTAATGTTGACAGAATTACATTCGTAGTTGACGGAGTAAATAATAAAATAATTCCGCCAAATAAATATAAGGACGCAATATATGACAGAAGATAATATAAACGAAAATGAAATAAATTTAATTCCGACAGAAGAAGAAGTTATAAAATACAGAAAACACCTTGCGTTTTTTTTAACGGGATTTTTAAGTTTTTTATTTACATGCTGCGTATTTATTCTTTTGATTGCTCCATTTTTCATATATACAAGTAAGCCTGCAATTTATCTTTATAGCGAAAACCCAACGCAAGTCAGCATTAAACTTGATAAAACAATTAAATATGATATTACAATCCCCAAATATAAAAAGGGCTGGAAGGTTCAAACAGAACAAAACGGAATAATTAAAGACTTACAGCCTAAGTATACAAAATGTTCAAAGCTCCCTGATACTTTCGGATTTGAATATGCCAAAAAGGCTTGCGAGGAAAATAAATATCCATATATTTACTGGGACGGAATAGAGTTAACTAAACCCATACCAAAGAAAGATTACGGCTTTATTGTTAAAAAAGAAGATATAGAATCATTTTTAACCGCTAAAGCAGATGAACTAAAATTTAATGAAGCGGAGAAAAAAGAGTTTGTCCGCTACTGGAGTAAAACGGCACTTGATAAAAATTATAAAAAATATAAAATATATTTTCTTCAAAATGAAGAAGTAGAAAATCTTTACCCTCTTTATGTTGAGCCAATGCCTGAGAGCATAAACAGAGTTCAAATAATAATATCAAAAGCAAAAAGAAAAGATAAGCCTTCATCTCAAAATCTTAAACCCATTGAAAGAAAAGGTTTAACCCTTGTTGAGTGGGGCGGAAGTATAATAAAATAAATTCAATAATAATAAATAAAAAAATGAATTGAAACCCGTTACGGCTGAAATTCTTTTTTCATTTATTCTTAATTTAATAAACAAATAATATAAAAATTGCGTCCTGATGTTGCGTATAGAAAACTTCTAAGCTCAGTCCAAGCCCCGTAACTCGCTTCGCTCAAACAGACGGGGCTTTGCCATTTCTTCGCAAAGAAGTTTAACTATACTCCACAATGGACTTTAATTTTTATATTATTTTATCTTATAAAAAAAGTAAAAAAGTGAAAAATCTGAAAGCCTGTATTTTGTTTCGTTTTAGTGCTTAACGACATGACGGCAGGGCGGAGCGCTCTTTAGCGGAGCCTTAGGTGAAGTTTAGCAATAAAGAAACAAATACCGAGCGGAAGATTTTTTATTTTTTTGAATTTATTTCATTTTATACAGATTGTTTTATTTGTTTTTCAAGATCTGCTAAAGCGGTTCTAAGGTTTGCCGTGTCTTTGCCTGCACCTTGAGCGAAGTTAGGACGGCCTCCGCCTTTCCCGCCTGTTGCTTGCGCCAAAGTATTTACAATCTGACCTGCATTTATACCTTTTTTTATAAAGCTGTCTGATACTTTAACAACAAAAGTTATTTTATCTTCATCGACACTAGCAAGCACCACAACGCTTTCACCGAGTTTTGCGGATAATATCTCGCTACCGAGTTTGACAAGATTAGTCGGAAATGCTTCTATTTCTGATATAAATAACTTTCCGCCATTGATATCCTGAGCTTTTGATATAAAGGATTGGAACTTAGATTTTGCCTGCTCAGCTTTCAAATTTTCAATTTCAGTTTGCAGGTTTTTATTATCAACGGCAAGCTTCATTATCTTTTCACCGAGTTCATCGTAATGAACTTTAAATGATTGCGACATTTTATCAACTATTTCAGCTTTTCTGCCGAGGATTTTTAATGCCGCATCACCGCATACGGCTTCTATTCTTCTTGTCCCAGCAGCTACTGCAGATTCAGATAATATTTTTGTTAAACGAATTTGCCCCGTTGATTTTACGTGGGTGCCTCCGCACAATTCCGATGAAATTTCGCCCATTTTAACTACTCTTACATCATCATCATACTTTTCGCCAAATAATGCCATAGCGCCCGATTTTTTAGCCATTTCGATATTCATTATTGTAGTTGTTTGGGTCAGATCTTGCCCTATCCATTTATTAACAATATCTTCAACTTCTTGGACTTCCTCTTTTGTCATTGCTCTTGGGAATGTAAAGTCAAAACGGGTTCTATTTTCTTCCACAAAAGACCCTGCCTGATGAACTTCATCTCCAAGCACCTTTCTTAAAGCAGCTTGGATTAAGTGAGCGTTTGAGTGATGAATTGTTATTTCTTTTCTTCTGTCTGTATCAATTGAAGCAGTGACATTATCACCGACTTTTGCTTCACCGTTCACCATTTGTACACGGTGTACAAAGAGTTTGTTAACCTTAAATGTATTTAAAACTTCCGCTTTAAAGCTCTTGCTTTCTATTATACCCGTATCACCAACCTGACCGCCTGATTCAGCATAAAATGGAGTTTTATCAAGCATAATATCTATAAAGTCGCCCGCTTCAATTACTGCTATAATCTTAGCTTCCGCAGTGTTTTTTTCGTAGCCCAAAAATTCTGTTGAGCCGAATTTATTTTCAACATCAATATAAACCAAGTCATCCGTAAGGCTTATCTTATGTGCAGCTGCTTTTGCTTTTTCCTTTTGCTTTTGCATTTCGGCTTTATAGCCATCAGTGTCAACGCTAACACCTTTTTCGGCTGCTATTTCAACCGTTAATTCCAAAGGAAAGCCGAATGTATCATAAAGTTTAAAAGCATTTTCGCCGTCTATAACTTTATTACTCTGCATTAAATCTTCTAAAAGCTTATAGCCCCTGTCTAAAGTAATTTTAAATCTTTCTTCTTCCTGCTTAATGATTGATTTAATTTTATCCGCATTCTTTTCTAAATCGGGGTACGTTTCTTTGTATTGATTTATAACGGTATCCACGATTTCGTTTAAGAACGGAAGCTCTAAACCTAAAATTTTACCGTGTCTTAGCGCTCTTCTTAAAATCATTCTTAAAACGTAGCTTCTGCCCTCATTACCAGGGGTAACTCCGTCATTAATCATAAATGTTACGCACCTTGCGTGGTCTGTTATTATTCTTAAAGAAATATCAGTCTTTTTATCCTTTTTATACGGCACTTTCGCCATATCAGATACTTTTTGCAATATCGGGTACAATAAATCCGTTTCAAAAGTTGATTCTTTACCCTGAACAACCATTGCGATACGCTCTAATCCCATGCCGGTATCAACATTTTTCTTATCAAGCGGAGAGAAATTCCCCTCTTCATCTTGGAAAAGTTCAGTAAATACGAGGTTCCATATTTCAACCCATCTGTCACATTCGCAAGTTGCGATAGAACAGTTATCGGAGCATTTTAAGTGTTCACCTAAGTCATAATGGATTTCAGAACAAGGCCCACAAGAACCGGTAGCCCCCGGGGGGCCCCAAAAATTATCTTTTTTACCTTTTCTTATAACTCTTTCAGGCGCAACACCCACATCTTTTGTCCAGATTTCGTATGCTTCATCGTCTGATTCATATATGGTTACCCAAAGTCTTTTGGGGTCTAATTTCAAGTAATTTGTAACAAAATCCCAAGCCCAAGGGATAACTTCTTTTTTATAATAATCACCAAAAGCAAAGTTGCCGAGCATTTCAAAAAACGTATGGTGTCTTGGGGTTCTTCCTACGTTTTCAATATCGGAATCTTTCCCGCCCGCTCTTGCACATTTTTGACATGATACCGCCCTTGCAGGGTTATAAGGAGGTTTTTCCAGTCCTAAGTAATATGGCAAAAATTGGAGCATTCCTGCCGTTGTTAATAAGACGGTAGGATTATCAGGCACCAAGCTTGAGCTTGGCACTTCCGTTGATTGATGTTTATCTCTGAAAAATTCTATAAAAGCTTTTCTTATCTCGTTTCCCGTTAAAGGTTGTGTCATCTTATTTTCCTTTTAATTACTCTCTTTACTATAATTTTACAACAAAAAAAATGCTTACAAAAGTAAGCATTTTTCCTTTCCAAATCTTTTCCCCAGTCTGTGTACGCTCTTTAATTCCTTAGTCTAATAGTGTTTCAAGAATGTTTGCATTCTTAATTGCCAAAGCATTTTCTTTAACTCTTTGCTTGTGAATGTATGTTCTGAGTGCTTCTCTGATTAATTCACTTCTGGTACGATTTTCCCCTTCAGCGACTTCATCAATTTTGCTCAGAAAATCTTCGGGCATTGAAATTAAAACTCTTGCCATTTTATATTCCTCTTTTTTTGTATATATTAATCTCTCGTATCTATATAAAAACTTTTTTTAAATAAAAATTGCATAAATTATATATACTAATTTTAAAACCCCTTATTTAAAGGGGTTTTAGTGCTTTACAATTTGTAATAATTATAAATCTTCATCCTCAAATCCAGGGGAGCGAGTCGGAAGTTTTTTATAACCCGGGTTTGTATATACGGCTTTTTTTATGTATTTATTTGTATAATCGCCTTTTTCCAACAGTTTTTTTAGCATATTTTCCCTTGCTACCAGACTTGATGGAGTATTAACCGCAATAGGATTATCTTCAATAAGTTTTGTCCAAACGGCAGCTTCTAAAGTCCAAGCGTATGTTTCTTCATTTAATGATGCAAATTCATCCTGATGAATTGCTTCATGAGATAATAGTGCAGCAATTGCTTCAGGCGGGGCATTTCTATGCCTTTCGTTTATGTATATATATAGTGTATCTTTCTTTTTCCAGCCTAAAGCATCAAAAGATGCATATTCGGGATTAATCTCAGCTATATTTTTAAACTCGATTTTAAACGGTTTTTGAGTAAGATTATTACCCATTAATGCATCATATGAATATCTGGAAAGATTTAATTTTTGCATCATTTCCATAGCACGCATAACGGCACCGTCTTTTGTTACTTTTTTATATTTTTTTGCATAAGCGTCAGTATCAAATTCTTTTTGATTAACGCTGGCTTCCGTTTCTGACTGTTTTGCATTTGAATCATTTTCCGTAACTGCTAATTCCGATATTGCCATAGACTGTATTAATAATAGGCTTATAAAGGTTAATATAAATTTTTTCCTTATCATATTTCCTTATCCCGTTTGCTACTCAGTTTTATTATGAACTATTTAGTTATTAAGGACAAATTTTTTTTATTCAATTTTATAAATTTTTTATTTAATACTCTATTATTATTGATGTTCATTAATTTTGTAAATTTAAGTTAAGAGTTTTTTATACATAAAACTAAACATAATAATTGTTTTTATTTGAAATCATGGCTGATTTAGTATATTCTTTACATGTAATTTAGGGTTATTTGTTAATAAAATCTTGTGAGAGAAGAAAGAGAATAATATGGAACAATGTCTCGATGATAATATGTATGTGGTAGATTTGGGTGAAGTTAACAGTGCTCCCGAGATAATTTTTGAATTGAGTTCTGTACTTGAAACGGCAGAGGCAAAAAATAAAAGAATTTGTCTAAAGTTGGGTGATGTTAGCCTTAATCAGGCTCAAATCCTCAGCATAAAGTCTTTAATTAACGGTATAGATTCAACGCTTTCCAGTATAGATACAAAATCTGCCGAAACAGAAAAAGTGGCGCTTTCTTTGGGGTTGATTGTATCAAATGTATTGCCTGAAAATTCAACTGATACCGTACCCGCCGAGCCTTATAAATCTGCAGAAGAATTAAAAGAAGAACAAAACGTTCAAGACCCTTACGAAATAGTTGAAGAATCTGATATTGCACCTGATGATTTACAAAATCCCGAGCAAGAAATTGTTGAAATTTCTGAAAATCAGGTTCAGGATAATACGGAGCCTCAAGCCGATGAAAATCAAGAAAATGTAAATGAAAATGAAAATGTAAAAGATGAACTTGATGTTATTTTTGGCTCAGGAGCTATTCAGCCAAATATATTTGATGCTGAATTTAAAAATGAAGAATATAGTACAAATGAAGAACTTGAAGATATTGTTGTACCCGAAGAAGAATATACTAAAGAAGATATGGAAATAGAAGCATTTCCGACAAAATATATAAAACAAACAATTCGTTCAGGTCAGGTAATAAATTATGAAGGGAATATAGTTATAATAGGTGATTGTCATCCGGGATGCGAAATAACGGCATTCGGAGATATAACGGTTTGGGGTGTACTCAGCGGTATAGCACATGCGGGTTCTGCCGGTAATCAAAAAGCCAGAGTTCGTGCACTTAAAATGAATGCAATCCAACTGAGAATAGCAAATTTTTATTCAAGACGACCTGATGCTTTGAATACTGTTTATATAGAAAAAACAGATTCTTATACGCCCGAGGAAGCAAGAATTGTTAATGATGAAATTGTAGTATTTAAGATAAATGATTAAGGAGCTAAATAAATGGCAGGGAGAGTTATAGTAATCACTTCCGGAAAGGGCGGGGTCGGTAAAACTACCACCAGCGCTAATATTGGTACTGCTTTGGCTAAAAACGGTCACAGTGTTGTTCTTGTGGATACGGATATAGGTCTGAGAAATTTGGACTTATTATTAGGACTGGAAAACAGAATAGTTTATACATTGGTGGATGTTGTTGAAGAACGCTGCAAGTTAAAACAAGCACTTGTAAAAGATAAGAAAAACCCGAATTTATGTTTATTGGCGGCTGCGCAAACTCGTGATAAGTCATCGGTTAGTGCGGAACAGTTGAAAAAAATAACTGATAAATTAAAAAAAGATTATGATTTTATACTTGTGGATTGTCCGGCAGGTATTGAACAGGGATTTCAAACCGCTATTGCAGGTGCATCCGAAGCAATAGTTGTTACAACGCCCGAAATGTCTGCCGTACGTGATGCGGATAGAATTATAGGTCTTTTAGAAGCAGCTGAAGGAATTGAAAGCTACAAGTTGTTAATCAACCGTGTAAGACCTAATATGATTAAATCAAACGATATGATGAGTGTTGAAGATGTTGAAAATATTTTATCTTGCGGAAAAATAGGCGTTATCCCCGAAGATACAGGAATAATTACTTCAACTAACCGAGGTGAACCTATTGTAAATGATGAAAAATCACTTGCGGGAAAAGCATACATAAATGTAGCAAGGAGAATTAACGGTGAAGATGTTCCTTTTTTAGACATAGATGAGCCGAAAGATTTTGTCGGCAAGTTGAAAAAGTTTCTTTCCAAACTTGGCAAACAAGGAAAGGAGCAATAAATGAAAACACTTTTTTCTGATATTTATAATAAAATAAGAGAACTTTTCCAAATTGAAAAGTCTGAAAATACTTCAGAATGTGCTACAAACAGACTTCAAGTTATTTTAATGCACGACAGAACCAAATTAGATCCTCTTATTATGAACAAAATGAGAGAAGAACTAATTGATGTATTTTCTAAATATGTTGTTATTGATAAAGAAGAACTTGAAATAGGGTTAAAAAATGAGGGTGATGCTGTTGCATTAATGTTAAATATACCTATTGTAAGAGCTAAAACAGAAGAAGAACTTGATGAAATCAGGAAAAAACTTCAGGAAGAAGAAGAAAAAGTAAGCGATGATGATTCTGATATTGAAGAATCAGAAACTGATGATGCTGAAACTGATGAAGAAAGCCCTGAAATTTCTGAAGATGAAGAAAATGCAGGTAATAACGATAATACGGAAGATGATGAAGAAACGGAAAATTCAGACTCCGATAATAAGCAAGATGAAAACCCTGATGTAAATGTATAAAAATAATAATACAAATTTTGAATAAAAGAGGGAATTTATTTCCTCTTTTTATTTTGAGTTTATTGAGTAATAAGTATTATCATTTGAAGAAGATATAACCATGCTGATATCTCCTGCAATCGCAATAATAACCAATATTGATACGATTATATTCCATATAATATTTTTCATATATTAATTTTATATTTTTCATACAAAAAAGTAAATTACCATATTCTCTTTTGGACTACATACAAAAATGTTTATATATTTCAAAATAATTATATGAATATAGAAAACGAAAAATTAAAATTATTTGGAAAAAATATAGCCAAATACAGAAAAGGAAAAAAATTAACTCAAAATAAGCTTGCAGAAATACTTGATATTTCAAGAGAACATCTTGCCAAGATTGAAACTGCAAAAAGAGGAATTAGTATTAATTTGTTATTCAGATTAAGTGAAGTTTTAGGAGTTGCCGAAAAAAATTTCTTTGATTTTGATTAAAATAATGGATTTAATTAAAAGGTTGAATTTTAATCGAAATTGTAGTGATGACCTATAATAATTATAGGTTGTTACAATTATTTATTTCTTGGATTTTGTTCAATATTTCCTTTATATTGATAGCTTTTACCTACATATCGGTATTTTCCTCGACCTATATGTAAAAAATAATGAGGCTGTTTTTCGTAATTTATACCTTTATTAGTTCTGTCGTAGCAATAATCAGATGGGATATAACAACCTTGCGACCTGTTAAATTGTTTACTTAACTCGGTTTTAAACCATTTTGTGGAAAATTCGTGATTCAATGGCATTGATGATAAAAATAGTTCAATTTCTTCTTTAACGCTCATATAGTTCCTTTCCTTTACAGAATTTTTTAATTACACACATTTTGCACTTTGGCTTTTTTGTACATATTTCTCTATAACCTTTGGCAAATAATTCCATAATAAAAAATTTATCTTAATTTGACTTATACCGATAAGTTTGGATAATTGCCCGCACTTTTCTATAACTACATAATCAGTTTCAGGTTTTCGAGCTACTTCTTCCATATTAAAAACCGATTTTAATTGTCATAAATAATACTTTTTTAGTTAAGTATGGTTATATTATCACAAAAGGGCTTAACTTGGTATTATAGATTTCTATTAATGCTAAAACTCATAAATTATAAGATTATTAAGTTATTATTTGTACGATATTTTTGAATAAGTAATAAGGAATAATAACTATGTTTCTTTATGACGACAAAGAATTTTTATGTAAAAAAATTAAACAATTAATCCATACTCCAAGTTTCATCATTACAAATCAATTAACCACGACAATATTTATCCCTATAATAATTGTAGGGAAGATTTTAAAATTACCGACGTTTTATAAGGGGTTGATTTTTTAGTTTTAGCATTTAATAATTTAAGAGTGAAGCGTATTTGCTTTATCATGAAAATTTAATATCGCGGGATGGAGCAGTCTGGTAGCTCGTCGGGCTCATAACCCGAAGGTCAGTGGTTCAAATCCACTTCCCGCAACCATTTTCCTTTCGTTTGGAAGGATTTTTTTTGAAGTATTCTTATACAGGCTTAATCGCATTGCAGAAGCTCTGCGTTTCGCTTGATGAAATCAAACTCTCTATACCTTCTATCTTGAGGTACTATATACAGATACTTTAGGTTTTTTATTGTTTTCTGCAAACTTTCTTTATTTTATATTCAACGGTTAGTTACGGTCAAAAGATTCTTTTTTTATAACTTTTCCTGATTTATCAAATTGATAAACCGTTAAGACATTAAAAATTCTATCATAAGACTTTGTCATTTTTGGTGTTTTTCCGCCTGTATGATAAGTTGTATATTCAATAATTTTTCCATCTATATCTTTAACGGTGGAATAGGTTCTTTCTTCCAGTTCATTATAATATTCTTCTTTATAATCGGTGCTGTATACTTTGTATAAAGTTCGTTTTACAAGATTTCCATGTTTGTCATATTCGTTTAAAGCTCTTAAAAATCCATCTTTATCATATTGTTTTATTTCTTTAAATTTTTTGCCGTCTGCCTGATATATAATACTTTTTCTTAGAGTTTTGTTTTCATCATATATATCTTCGATGGCTTTTACGTTGGGTTCTCTTCTGTATTGTCTGACGACGAAACCTGTTAAATTATATAAATATGCCGTATTTATTCTGTCTTGTCTTTCGGGATAATACTCATATACTCCCAAAACAAAGTCTTTTGAAGGATGTTCAACTCTTCCTGTTTTTTCTTTTATACTTCCGTCGGGATTATATTTTATTTCAAGATAATTTTTCCCGTTTTTTGACCTAACTGTTGTCTTGCTTATTACATTGTTGTTGGGAATTTGTGTATATGTATTTTCTATATATGATTTTCGTGAAGAATCATAACTTGTTTCTTTTGTTATATGTCCGGTAACCGGAGAATAGTATCTGTCAAATATTAAGTCGCCGTTTGGTTTATATTTTTCTCTTCTTAGCACTCTTTTTGTAAGAATATTTATTGTTGTATATGTACCGGTTGCATCATCATATATTGTATCCGATACTAACGGCCCAATGTATACTTCTTCATTGCTGTTAATATCATAAATGTGTTTTTCGGAATATTTCCCTTGTCCTTTAGTAACTATTTTTCTTCCGAGTTTATAATCAGTTATTTGTTCTTCAAATTCTCCTGTACGATTTCTGGTATAAGAATATTCTTCCTGACCTTCAGCATTATATCTTTTTACGGAATGCTTTTCAGGCGAATTCTCAGTAACAGTCTTTATACCTGTTTTTTTATTGATTTGTGTTATTTTTTGAGTTCCATCTGCGTGATTATATTGTTCTTCGCTTATAAGTTGACCTTTTCTTGTTCTGACTTGCTGTGACAAACTTCCGTTTAGTGCATCATATCTTATTTGGTACTGTTTTCCGAGTATTTCAGAAAATTCGTGGTTTATTTGCGGAGGTCTTTGTCCTTGAAAACTTATTTTGTCAGGGTTATTTTGTATTGGGTTTTGTGCTGTATATTTTATTTGTCGATTTCTGTTATAATTTATTGCCGGATTAAATGATATTTGCATTTTATATTTCCTTCACTTTTTTAACGTCTATATTAAAAATAGTGAAAAAAAAATTAGTGTAAATTTTTGTTAAGCAAATTTTTATTTATATACTAATAATGCTTCACCGTTAACATCAAAATAAAATTCAACCAAATCTTCATCTTTTGGAAAATTGAATATACTGGCTGTTTCACTTGCGTGTGCTTTTATATATGATTCATTAATTATACTAATGCCGACAAAAACGGATACAATTATTAAAATACTCACCATAAAACCCAATACTATTGCGGCTCTTCTATATACATTTTCAAAGGTGTCTTTATTTTTATCTTGTAATTTTTTTATTATTCTTTTTGCAAAATTTATATTTATGTTGTCTTTAAATGTTGCAATGGAATTTCTTATATTATTTTTTAACCCGTAAGCATTAGCCAGCTCCGTTCTCGCAGGTTTTGATTTCAACAGATATTTTCTGAATTTGATACTTTCGTCATAGCATAATTCATCATCGATATAAGGTGAAATATTTTCATAAAATACTTCATATTCTTTGATGTTAAATATTTTATTTGCTTCAATTTGCTCAAATTCATTTAAGAGTTTTTCGTATTCAAAATGCAGATTACTGATAACTTCTTTCATCTCCAAGTATTTTTTATAACATTTTCTGCATTTTAAAAAATGATTTTCAATAAAAAAAACATCTTCCTCATTGAGTTTATTATCAATATATAAAGAAAGCATTGAGGTAACTTTTTTACAGACGGGATTTTCCACTTTTAATCTCCTTTTTTATATTAAATATGGCTTCAAACATTCTTGCAGCTTGTTTCTTGCTCGGGAAATTCTTGATTTAACGGTACCTACATTGGTGTTAGTGATTTTGGCTATTTCTTCATAGCTTAAACCTTGTAATTCACGCAAAATAATTACGATTCTAAAGTGTTCGGGCAGTTTTATAATCAATTCTCTGATGATTTCGGACAATTCTTTCCCCATTGTTTTTTCATCGGGTTTAAGAGTGTTATCGCATATATTTAAGGCTCCGTTTTCGTTTTCGTCATCATTTTGCCAGTATGTGTCAATGGAAATTGATTCGGGTATTCTTTGTTTTTTCCTGAGTTCATCATAAAAAAGATTAGTGATAATTTGTCCTAACCAAGACTTAAAAAGTTTGGGATTTTTTAGATGTTTAATGTTTTTCGACATACGAAATAAGGCTTCTTGGGTTAAATCGGAAATATTTTCTTTTGATGCGCCAAGATAGCAGAAAGAAGCATATATATTTTTTTGTTCACGTTTAATGAGTTCTTCAAGTGCATCATAATCATTTTCCTGAGCACTGCATATTAAATCATATAAATTCATGTCTTTATATTTTCTTGATAAAACCATTAAATAAGGCTTCCTTGTCTTTCCCTGTATTTATAAATAATCAAAATAAAAATAAGACGCTATGACCCGTTAGTATAAACATATAGGTATACATTTCGGTAATATGAAATGAACATTTTTTTTATTTATTTTTTTGTGTAAGGAAAAGAGAATTGAGAGTAATTTTTAATCAAAATATATTAATTCAAAGAAAAGAAAGTTAAATAAAATACTTGACTAAGACTTATGCTTTAGATAAACTATAAAATGTTGATAGGCTCCCATCGTCTAGAGGCCTAGGACACATCCCTTTCACGGATGCGGCAGGGGTTCAAATCCCCTTGGGAGTACCATTTATTAGAACCTTTTAAGGTTCTTTTTTATTGCAATAAAAAAGGAGGCAGCCTGCCTCCTTTTTAAAATTTTTCTGATTTAATCAGAATAATCTTTTTAAAAGTCCTTGGAATCCTTGACCATGGCGAGCTTCATCTTTTGCCATTTCATGTACGGTATCATGGATAGCATCATAGCCTAATTCTTTAGCTCTTTTTGCAATAGCCAACTTAGCTGCACAAGCGCCTGATTCAGCTTCAGCACGTAATTCAAGGTTTTTCTTTGTAGACGGAGTAACAACTTCACCTAATAATTCAGCAAATTTTGCAGCATGTTCAGCTTCTTCAAATGCATATCTTTTATAAGCTTCAGCTACTTCAGGATAACCTTCTCTTTCTGCTTGGCGTCCCATAGCTAAATACATACCAACTTCGGTGCACTCACCCATAAAATGATCTTTTAATCCTTGAAGAACCTCAGGATCAGATACTTTTCCGTCACCTATAACATGTTCTGTTACCCATTTTAATCCTGCACCGTCATCCATTTTTTTGAATTTATCACCGCTGACTCCGCACATTGGGCATTTTTCAGGTGCACTGTCACCTTCTACCGTGTATCCGCATACACTGCATACAAATTTTGACATTATTTTCTCTCCTCTTTTTACCATGTCTACAAGTATTTATTATACAATAATTATACTTTTTGGGCGATAATAACTCTCGGAATTGAATTATAATCTTTTTCGATTTTTATAATAATATATCCGTTTTTTTCAAATATTTCTTTTATTGATTCCGATTGATTTATACCCGTTTCAAAAACAATATAACCATTATTTAAAAGATAATCGGATGCTTGAGATATTATTTTTTCATAAAATTCAAGTCCTTTATCATCTTGAGTGAATAAAGCGAGGGCGGGGTCATAATTTCTGACTTCTTCCTGCAAAGTTACTTTATCTTTCAGCGGAATATATGGAGGATTGGAAACTATTATATTGTATTTTCCTTTAACATTTTCAAATAAATCCGATTGATAAAAATTAATTCTGTCAAAGACGTCGTGATATATTGCATTTTTTTTTGCAATTTCAATAGCTTCAGGTGAAATATCGACGGAATCAACAATTGTATTTTTATTTTCCAAAGCTAATGTTATACTTATGCAGCCGGTTCCGCTTCCGATATCAAGTATTTTAGTATTTTCGGAGTTTTGCGGTATATCAAGCAAATTTTTAATAACTAATTCCGTTTCGGGGCGGGGAATTAAAGTATATTCATTTACGAAAAATTTACGTCCGTAAAAATATGCCTGCCCTGTTAATTGCTGAATCGGACGTCTTGTTTTTACACGCTCTTTTATTATTTTAATCAGTTTTTCTTTTTGCCAATCTTCCGGTTCTTTTGAAAGCATAAAGTCTTTATATGTATAATTGAATAAAATATCCATTGCAAAATCAACTTCCGATTTTGCCTCGTTAAAATCAAAACCGTTTTGCGTATATATTTCTATAAAAGGCTTTCTGTACATAAATATATTGTACAATAATTATCTGAATAAATCTTTAAGTGAAAATTTACCTTTTTTATTATTAATATTACTTAAAAGCATTTTTTGTATTATAGGATTTGTTTGAAAAGAAAAAGATTGATTAGCATTTTCTTTTTTTTCAATCTTTTCCATATTGTTTTTAATATTTAATTTAATTATATTTTTTTCATCCATATAAAATATAAAAACACAAAATCCAAAAAATTGCCAACTGATTATTGAGGTAATTCAGAAGCGCAGAACGGACATTTTTTAGCGTTAATATTAATTGTTGAACAGCAATAAGGGCATTCTTTTGTTGTAACTGCAGCTTCATTACAGGTTTCTTCTTTCTTTTCAGCTTTTAATTTATTGATAAATTTAACGAGAATAAATACCGAGAATGCAACAATTAAAAAACTAATAAGAGTATTAATAAATACACCGTAGTTGATAGTAACCAGTCCCGCATTTTGAGCTTCTGCAAGAGTAGGATATGATTGTCCCGAGGGATTAACAGGTATATAAAGGTTTGAAAAATCAACGTTTCCCATTATAAAACCGATAGGAGGCATTATAATGTCGTTAACTAAAGAACTTACTATTGGAGAAAAAGCACCTCCGATAATTATACCGACAGCCATATCGATTACATTGCCTTTTACTGCAAATTCTTTAAATTCCTTTAAAACATTTTTTATCGTCATACTCTTTTCCTCGTTAAGTTTGTTTATGCCAAAAAGATTTTATTAATAATATCATTATAAGATGAATTTCTCATATTGCAATATCCGCTTAAATGAGATAGTATTCCGTCAAGTGTATCCCAGTTTTTAGCTTGTTGTTTGACTTTTTTTACGTCATCACCCGAAATATATATTTCTAAACTGTCCCCATTTTGAACCGCTTGAGCAAGCGAACCTGATGATTTTGCATTTTTGTAATGAGCGGTTACGTCTTTCATAATAACGTGGTCATTATTTTGAGTAAGTATTGTCAGTTTTTTATTTAGCTTTTTTATTTGTTTGGCTCCGCCCGATACGGCTACAACACTGCCAAATGAAACATTATGATTAATTTGCACTTCTCTTTTACCTTTTTGTGTTAATTTTAATTACTTTATCAATCGAACATGAAAAATTTTGCTAGTTTGTTAAATTATATTATTTTTTTATAAATAACCCTCTGACTGCATTAAGAATACAAATAATCATAACTCCGACATCTGCAAATACTGCAAGCCACATGCTAGCAAGCCCGATTGCGCCTAAAATCAGGCAAATAAATTTTACACCCAAAGCAAACCATATATTTTGTTTAACGATTAGCAGACATTTTTTTGAAATTTTTATTGCTTCCGCTATTTTTAAGGGATTATCATCCATTAAAACAACATCGGCAGCTTCAATTGCGGCATCTGAACCTATCATACCCATTGCAATACCGATATCTGCTCTTGATAGTACAGGTGCATCATTAATTCCGTCGCCGACAAATGCTAAAAGATTTTTTTCGTCAATTAATTCTTCAACTTTTTCAAGTTTTTCATCAGGCAATAGTTCGGCATAAAATTTACTTATATTTAGTTTTTCAGCAACGTCTTGAGCAGACTTTTTTAGATCACCCGTTAACATTACTATATTCTTTATACCGGCTTGCCTTAAGTTTTTTATGGCATTCTCAGATTCAGGCTTGATTATATCTGATATAACAATATGTCCCATATATTTTTTGTTTATTGCAATGTGGATTATAGTGCCGGTAGAATGACATTTAATATACTCTATATTAAATTTATCCATTAATTTTTCATTACCTGCAATAACTTCTAAATCATCAATATCCGCAATTATACCGTTTCCGCTGATTTCTCGCATATTTTTAACTCTGGACATATCAATTTGCTTATTATAAGCCTTTTTAAGACTTAAAGCTATGGGATGAGAGCTTGCACTTTCTGCGAGAGCTGCATATTCAATTAATTTATTTTCTTCAATTTTATTATGGTGAATGGCGTTAACCTCAAATATACCTTTAGTAAGAGTTCCCGTTTTATCAAAAACAACGGTTTTAATTTTAGAGAGAGTCTCCAAATAATTTGAACCTTTGATTAAAATTCCCGTTCTTGAAGCTCCGCCTATCCCCGCAAAAAATGATAATGGTATACTGACTACTAATGCACAAGGGCAGCTTATTACAAGAAAAGTTAAAGCTCTGTATGCCCAAATGTTCCATAATGCAGGTGAATGCATTATAACAATTCTAACAACAGGCGGAATTATTGCAAGTAAAAGTGCTGAAATAACAACAATAGGTGTATAAACCCGAGCAAATTTTGTGATAAAATCCTCTGATTTTGATTTTTTCGAACTTGCATTTTCTACCAACTCTATAATTTTAGATACGGTCGATTCTCCGAAACTTTTGGTTACTCTGACTTTTAAAAGTCCCGTTAAATTAATTGAACCCGAAATAATCTCATCTCCCGCCTCAACACTTTGCGGTATACTTTCACCCGTTAAGGCGGCAGTATTTAAGGCAGAACTTCCATCTATAATTATTCCGTCTAAAGGAACTTTTTCGCCTGCTGATATTATTATAATATCACCGACTTTAACCTCGTTTGGGTCAACTTTTTCAAGTCTGCCGTCTGTTTCTATATTAGCGTAATCAGGTCTGATATCCATTAACTCTGATATATTTTTTCGGCTCTTTGCAACGGCAACACTTTGAAAAAATTCTCCGATTTGATAAAAAAGCATTACAGCTATTGCTTCAACATAGTCTCCGTTTTGAGCATGCGCTTCATTATATAACGCAAGTATAATTGCTCCGACTGTTGCCACTACCATAAGCAATGATTCATCAAAAGGTTTAAGGTTGATAATACCTTTATATGCTTTTTTTATTATGTCATACCCGATTATGAAATACGGTATCATATAAGCAATAAACCTTAACACCCCTGTCATCGGAATAAAATGAAATCCGATTAAAAGAATGGTGGCAATAATTATTCTTATTAACATTTTCTTTTGTTTTTTATTCATATTTTCTGCCGGCTAAATATATATTTCACAGTCGTCTTCGACTTTTTTACAGTTTTTTATTACTTCTCTCATAACAGAGTTGATATCAACAGTATCAGAAAATTCAACTTCCATTTTCTGGGTCATAAAATTTACTATCGCATTTTTAACTCCGTTAGTTTTTTTTGCTGCTTCTTCCATTAAATTTGCACAATTTGCACAATCGACCTCTATTTTATAGGATTTTTTCATCTTAGATTCTCCTTTATGCTTTCTAATCTGTTTTGCAGAGTCTTTGTATATTTATTTAATATTGAATATGTTATTTCTAATTCTTTTTTATTAAATTGATTAAAAAATGTTCTGTCTTTTTCGCACCATGTTTCGTGCATTTTTAAGTGTTTATCAAAAACTTCTTGCCCAATTTTTGTGAGTTTATAATATGTTTCCTTTTTATTATCAGGATTTTTATATATATAAACAGCTTTTTTGATTATAAGTTTTTTTAAAATTTTACTTATTCCCGCTTTTGTTAAATTTAAAAATTGTGCAATTTTAGTAACATTCGGATTCTCAATTTTGCCGATACAGTCAATACAGTGCATTTCCGTATATGTATAATCCGTTAAAATGTCGCCAAATTCTTCTTTATACAATATGTCCAGTTGGTTTGTAATATCATATAAGTTAAATAAAGTATTTAGTATATTATTTTGCATTGTTACCTCAAATTGTTAACTGGTTAACAATATTATTCCCTTATTATAGATATTTGTCAACACTATAATAAATTTTTGTTAACTTGTTTACAAAAAATTAATATTATCAAAATTTGTCAAATCCCAACATTATTTAATGAAAATAAACTGGACAAAAACAGATTTAATATGTTAAAATGTGCAAAAAAGAGGTGGATTATGGCAGATAATTTAAATACAATAAAATGTCCCGCTTGCCAAAAAGAAATGGTAAAAATATTTATTCCCGAGCAAGGTATAAATATTGATGTTTGTTTAAACGGATGCGGCGGTATATACTTTGATAACAGAGAATTTCAATATTTTGATGAAGCTCATGAAAATATTGATAAAATTCTTGATGCATATAAGGGTAAAAAATTTATTGATACAGATGATAGTTTGCCCAGATCTTGTCCTGTATGCGGGGCTAAAATGGTAAAAAATTACAGCAGTATAAAAAAACAAATTCAGATAGATGAGTGTTATGCTTGCGGCGGAAAATTCTTAGACAGAGAAGAACTTCAAAAAATTCGTGAAGAATATCCTACTAACGAAGAAAGAAGTGCAGATATTCTTAAAGAAGTATATGCTACTGTCGGTGCTGAAATTCTGGAGCAAAAAGCAAAGACTGAAGAAACAAAACGAAAAAGAAGTGTCTTGAAAAAATTATTTGATCATTTAGTATATGACTAAAGTGTAAGGTATATTAAGCGGGCATCCGAACTATAATTCGGATGCCCGCTTAATTATTTCAATTTCAAAACAAAACCTCCTTTAATTAAGGAGGTTCAATGGTGCCGATGGCCGGACTCGAACCGGCACACAGGGTGAGCTGCGTCAGATTTTGAGTCTGATGCGTCTACCAATTTCGCCACATCGGCTTATCGTATCGCACTTGATTATTCTAGCTTAAATACATTTTTTTTTCAATGTATTTGTTGACCTCTATTAAAGTAAACTGTTACAATTAAATATAATGAATAATGAACAAGAAAATATTATAATCATAGGTGCAGGTCCTGCGGGATTGAGTTGTGCTTATTATTTGCTTAAATATACTGATTTTAAGCCAATAATTATAGAAGCAAGCGAATTTATAGGCGGAATTTCCAGAACTCATAATTACAACGGGAACCGAATAGATTTAGGCGGCCACAGGTTTTTTACAAAAAGTGAAGAAGTCATGCGTTTATGGCAAGAAATTTTTCCCGTTCAACAAGCGCTTTCAAAAGATGAACTTATTCTTGGATTACAAAATAATCTTAACGTAAGTGAAAACTTAAATCCTGAAATTTCAGATAATATATTTTTAAAACGCAGACGTATATCAAGAATTTATTTTATGAAAAAATTCTTTGACTATCCTGTTTCATTTAAACTTCAGACTTTTGTTAATCTTGGATTAATTAATGTATTAAAATCAGGCATCGGTTTTATTATAGCAGGCGTTCATAAACGCAGGGAAAATTCGCTCGAAGATTTTTATATTAACAGGTTTGGCAAAAATTTGTATAAAATGTTTTTTGAAAATTACACTGAAAAAGTATGGGGAATACATCCGTCTAAAATTTCTCCGGAATGGGGAAGCCAAAGAGTTAAAGGGTTATCTTTAACTACGGTTATAAAAAATGCATTGTTTAAACCTTTTATTAAAAAAGAAAAAATTGAAACTTCGTTAATTGAAGAATTTTTATATCCTAAAAAAGGTCCGGGGCAGTTATATGAACAAATGGCAGAAATTATCAAAAATAAAGGCGGCTGCATTATTTTAAATAATACGGTTAAAAAAATTAATTTCCAAGGTAATAATATTTCATCGATAGTGACTGAGGATAATAACGGTGAAAAGCATAATTATAAATGCAAAGCAGTATTTTCTTCAATGCCTGTTAAAGACTTAATAAATTCCTTTAATAAGGAAATAGATTCCAAAATAAAAGACACTGCACTAAATCTTCCGTACAGAGATTTTATGACGGCAGGATTACTTGTCAAAAAAATGGCAGTAAGAAATACTACAAAATATAAAACAGTAGGTAATATAATCCCTGATTGCTGGATTTATATTCAGGAACGTGATGTTAAACTCGGCAGAGTTCAAGTATTTAATAATTGGTCGCCATATATGGTTAAGGATTTTGAACATACCGTATGGCTTGGACTGGAATATTTCTGCAAAGAAAATGACGAGTTATGGTCAATGAATGATGATGATTTTATACGTATGGCATCAAACGAGCTTGAAAAAACAGGGCTTATTAATAAAAATGATATTCTTGATTCGACTGTTATAAGGGTAAAAAAAGCATATCCCGCTTATTTTGGTGCTTATAAAGATTTTAATATCGTAAAAGAATATTTAAATACAATAGAAAATCTTTATTGTATCGGCAGAAACGGTCAGCACAGATATAACAATATGGATCATTCTATTTTAACGGGATTTGAAGCTGTAAAATCCTTTATTAATAATTCTTCAAAGGAAAACATTTGGAGTGTAAATACCGAAAATGAATATCACGAAAAGAAATAATTTATATGAAATTATAATATTTATAGTTTTTTGTATATCGGTTATTGCCTTATCTTTATTTCATGAACCTTGGTATGATGAATTACAGGCATGGGCAATATCAAAAGATACAATTTATAATATTTTATTTGTAATTCCGCATTATGAGGGTCATCCTCCGCTATGGTATTTACTTTTAAAACCGTTTTCCTTAATGAATTTATTCCCCGATATCGGATTAAAATTTGTCAATTTGGTATTTATGATTGCTGCTGTTTGGCTTTTGATTTTTAAGTCCAAATTTCCTGCACCGGTTAGGTTTTTACTACCTTTTACTTATTTTATTTTTTATCAATATTCAGTTATAAACAGACCCTATTGCATATATTGTTTATCTTTGTTTTTGATTGCGGATGCTTATAAATCAAAAAATGAACATCCTTATAAATTTTCAGCTTTGCTGGCTTTGTTATCTTTATCTTGCGTTTTTGGCATGGCTGTTGCTTTCGGATTTTCAGTTGTATGGATTATTGAATTAATAAAAAATAAAACTTCTTGGCATAGTAAATCTTATATATCATTATTTATTTTGTTTATTTTTGCTTGTTTAATTATGCTTCTTATTATGCCTAAAGAAAACAGTTATGCTTTAAATAATTTTTATGCACAGGATAAAGTTTTGCAAATTCTGTATTCAATTTTTATTTTGCCTGCTGATGCTCTGTTTTTTGACTTATTTAGCTACGGAAATGCAAGTTTATTTTATATAGATTTTTCTTATTTATTTCAACATATAAATAATCCTAAACTCTGTTATATAAAAACGCTGTTTTTTGCGGGGTTTTTTATCGGATGTATTATAAATGTATTTCTAGTTTGTTTATTCAGACAATTAAAAAGTATTTTAATCTTTTTGATTCCTTTTTTATCATTTATATTGATAAGCTGTATTTATATTGCACCTCATCATATAGGATTAATGACAATACTTTTAATATCTGTTTTTTGGATTGTGTTTAGCGCTAATACGATATATTTAAATGATAATTATAAAAAATTACTTATATTTTTTATGGTTTTGACGATTGCGATGCAAATATATTGGAGTATTTCGGCAGGCATTCGTGACTTTAAATACGATTATTTCCCTCATAAAGCCGAATATATGTTTTTAAAACAATATAATCTTGAAAATTACAAAATTATGTCGGCTTATAATGAAACAGACCCTGTATTTGTTCATAAAAAAACCAGAAAAATTTATTTTGGAGATAAAATTAAAACGTATAATGATATCCTTAATTTATCACAAGACTATGAATTCAAAATAAAAAGGGATTTGAATATACAATGGCCTGCTCTGTGTATCGGACAATATTACAATAAAAATATTTTTTATAATTTTAATATTGATAACAACAAACCTTATGTTATTAATAAATATTTATCTGAGGAAGAAAAGATAAACACAATTGAGCAATGGCAGAAATTGGGTTTGCCTGATATTATTGTCGGCAGACCGAATATTGACTTTATTTTTAAAAATGAAGATTCGCCGTCAAAAAAATATATTTTGTGGAAAATATTTTATTATGGGATGATATGGAAAGATAAATATTATCCTGTTGGGGAGGAAATCTATATTTTAAAGGATTTGAAAATTTAATTAAAGTTTTAAACACTTTGCAATTTATTTTATATAGCTTTCTTTGTTTATTTTAAAACATAAATTATAATCTGATGATTAAACATATCAGAAATTATTAATTTGTTGTTTTTTAAAGCTATATCGGCAGGAGGCATCCCTTTTTTATTAAAAAGTACTTTTTGTTCTCCTTATTTTATGGATTTCCCCATTTCATAAGCTTCTTGCATTGCCGGTTTATCTAAAATTTCGCCTTTTTCATATACGCTATGACCATAGATTATTCCGCATTCTTTAGCTCCTTGAACACAGTCGGCATAGCCCCTAAAGCATTCAATTGTTCGATTTAATCCTTCAATACCGTCAGCGCAAGTTGCAATATAATAAAAATCTTTGTTTTTAACTTCCGTCCAACGAGCGACGGTTCTATCTATCAGTGCTTTTAGTTGTGCATCAATCGAATAAAAATAAACGGGGCTTGATAAAACTATAACATCTGAATCTATCATTTTTTGTAAGATTTCAGACATATCATCCTTTATTGCACAAACACCGCCACTTTTAGCACAATAATAACAAGCCTTGCAATAATCTATTTTCATTTTTGACACGTTGATTTTTTCGACCTCATTACCCGCTTCGAGTGCGCCTTTTTTAAACTCATCACACAAAATATCCGAATTGCCGCCAATTCTTGGGCTTCCTGATAAAATTAAAACTTTTTTGCTCATAATATGCCTTTCTTTATCCGTCAATAAAATCGTTTAATATCGCTAAATTGATTTTATGTTTATTTAAAATAATTTCAAATTTTGAATAGTTTCTGGTTTATCAATAAAGCTTTTTTGATTTCCTTTTTGTATAATATCATCTTTTTTTATTTCGCCAAACAGAATAGGGGAATTTGGATTATGCAGTTTATAATTTTCAATTGCCTTTTTAGGAGTTGAATTCGCATAGCAATATTTACAACCATTGGGACACGTGTCATAAAATCCTATATCTCTTGATTCTATGCAATTACAATTTTTTCTCATCCCGTTGTGTTTTAGTGTTTTAAATTTTATATTATTAGCTTGTCCCAAAATATCCAAAGTTATACATCCCGAATGATGAATGCCAAATTCTTCAAAATCGTATTCCGTTGCACAAGTTTGCAGTTGAATATTATATCTTTGAGCAATTTCACCCAGCCCTTTTGCGAGTATGATTTTATCATTTTCAGATATTGCTTTTAATTCCGGCATATTTAAAGATAATTTTTTATACATTTCAACAAAGCTGAAAATGCACCTATCAATATGATTTGATAGCGACTCGGACATATTTTCAAAGGTTTTTAGGTGATAATCTATCGTATATTTTTGCGTTAATAAAATTGGGTCATATCGCCATGCGAGGCGATTTTTCCCTATAATTTTTTCAAGCTTTAATAAAGTTTCAATACTTTTTTCGATTGTGGGAACATTTGGCTCAATATCTTTTTCATAAGCCGTTATTGTATAGAAAAAGTAAGTATTAAATTTATCCGTAATTTCATTTATCCTATCTAAAATCGGCTCATAATTTTTAGAACAGAATATAACGCAATCAACAACTTTGGGGTTTAATTCGTATCTTGTAATTTTAGTTGGGTAAAAAGGGTTTCTTGAATAAACAAACCCTTCTTTGAATCTGTTTAAAAGCCAATCGCTGTAATATTGGACTGTGTCTGTTCTTCCACCTGTATTTATAATCATTTTATAAATCCCAAACAGTAATACCTGTTATTTTATAATCCACTACATTGCTCCAATTCCACGAAGAATCCCAATCATACCCTCTGCCGCTATATCATTTACAACTTGACCTTCTTTATTAAAATAATAAAAATTCATAACGCAAACGAATATTTTTTTATTTGTCGGTTTTATTCCCATAAATTCGCCATCATGAGTTCCCGTTAAGTCCCATTTAACTGCAACCTTATCCTTATCCGCCACCATATCAGTTATATGCCATTGAACATCGCTAAAACCCTCACGCATCCAATGAACAATAGATAAATAGCCACTGCCTCCATAAAGAGGCTCGGGGCTTGCAGGTGTATAAAATGCCGCACCGGGTGCAACTAATTCTTGCGCTAATTTTTCATCAGCAGTGTTTATCATTGTCTCAAATTTTTTCATTAATTCTTTATTGCGTTCAATTAAATTCATATTATTTCCTTTGTTTTAACACAACTCGCCGTC
>CANQLG010000033.1 GCA_947624645.1 Candidatus Gastranaerophilales bacterium | reverse complement strand
TGGTACAAAGTGGGGCAAATCATAGAATAGGTATATTTTGCCAACATTAGACTGGATAGGAAAAGATAAAGTTGTAAATCACCATTTAGATGTACCATACAGGGTTCTTGAGAGAAAATACAGCTTTGATTCAAACGGACAACATATTGAAGATAATCATAGCGAGAACATGATTATACATGGAGATAATTTAGAAGCACTGAAATCATTATTACCTAAATATGAAGGAAGAATTGACTGCATTTATATTGATCCGCCTTATAACACAGGCAAGGAGAAATGGATATATAATGATAATGTAAATGATCCTCAAATAAAGAAATGGTTAGGAGAGGTTGTTGGTTCTGAAAGCGAAGATTTATCAAGACATGATAAATGGTTATGTATGATGTATCCTCGCTTAAAACTGCTGTACAAATTACTTTCTGAAAAAGGAGTAATATTTATCAGTATTGATAATTCAGAGCTTTTTAATTTAAAAGCAATTTGTGATGAAATTTTTAATTTAACTAATTTTATATCTTTAATATCTGTAGAGAATAATCCTAAAGGAAGGAAAAATTCAAAATTTGTTTCTGTCAGCAGTGAATATCTGCTTATTTATGCAAAAGATAAAAACAGTATTTCCTTTGTTGAAAATATCCCCAAAAAGGCAAAAGATTTATCTGTTGATGAAAATGGAAGATATGTTCACAATAGCGGAAAAAGAGTATTAGTCGGAGAAAATGATTTTAATGATAAAGTTACGGATTTTTCTTCTGATAAACATTATAGTGTTTATTATAATAAAACCGTAAACAATGTAATTTTCAAAAAGGAATATAGCATATATGAAGCTGATAAAGAATTGCTATCTCAAGGTTATGAAAGATATTTTTCTTACAAAAATAATTATTTTGTATTAAACACGTATACACAGGTGAAACTTAAAGAATTATTTGAAAATCAGGCATTGTTTTTTAATGATGGAAAAATTTATGAAAAGAATTTTAGTACAACAATTAGAATAAAAAGTATGCTTGTTAATGATAAGTATGAAGCCATTATAGATAATAAAAAACAAAATTTCAAAATAGATGTTAAGACGACATCAGCAATTCAAGAATTAAAGAAAATATTTAATACAAATTCTATTCCGTTTGATAATCCTAAGAATATAGGGCTGATAGATATTATACTTACATTGTTTGATAATAAAAATTTAATTGTTTTAGATTCTTTTGCAGGAAGTGGTACAACGGCTCATGCAATTATAAGAGCTAATAAAAAAGATTGCGGAAATAGAAAGTATATTCTGATTGAATTAATGTCCTATGCCGAGAATATAACTGCCGAAAGGGTAAAACGAGTTATTAAAGGATATGGAGAAACAAATAATTTCGTTGAAGGAATTGACAGCAATTTTAGTTATTACGAACTGGGCGAGCCTTTGTTAATAGGAAATAATCTTAACGAAAATGTTTCTATTGAGAAAATCCGTGAATATGTATATTTTATGGAAACCAAAAATAATATAACCAATAAACAGGAAGAACCTTATTATATGGGTTCACAATATGGTGTATCCTATTATTTCTATTATGATAAAAAATCCATAACTACTCTAAATCGTGAGTTTTTGGGAACAATTAAGACAAAATCCGAGCGTTATGTTATATATGCCGATTTGTGTACATTAAGCGAAAAAGAATTGAATGAATATCGTATTAATTTTAAAAAAATTCCTCGTGACATTTCAAAATTATAAGGAAAAACTATGGAACTGAAAGAATATCAAAGTAATGTAATAAAAAATCTTAATTCCTATATGAAAAAACTGGAAGATAAAAAAGATGTTTTTACGGCATGGCAGTCATATTGGTTAGAACAAGATATTAAAATTGGAGATGGAATACCTAATTATAAAAATGAGATAGAAGGAGTTCCTAAGGTATGTATGAAAGTTCCGACAGGCGGAGGAAAAACCTTTATGGCATGTGTGTCTTTAAAAACTATTTTCAACAATATGCCATATTTAAAGAACAAAGTTGTTGTTTGGCTTGTCCCTTCAGAACCAATATTATTTCAGACCGTTAAAAATCTTTCTAACGTAAATCATCCATATAGGCAAAATTTAAATATTAATTTCAATAATCGTGTAGAAGTTTATACAAAAGAAATGTTATTAAACGGACAAAATTTTAGTCCCGATACACTGCAAGATATACTTGCAATTTGTGTTATGAGTTTTGATTCATTTAGAATCCAAAAAAAAGACGGTAGGAACGTATATAAAGAAAATGGTAATTTAAAACAATTTGCGGACTTGTATAAAAATGAGAATTATACTAACCTTGAAAATATTTCAGAAACGGCACTAATTCAAACTTTAAGGCACTTAAACCCTGTGGTTGTCGTTGATGAAAGTCATAATGCTTCTTCGGACTTAAGTATTGAAATGTTACGAAATTTAAATCCGTCATTTATACTTGAATTAACGGCTACTCCAAAAGATAACAGTAATGTAATATCTTATGTTGATGCAAGAGAATTGAAAAAAGAAAACATGGTTAAACTTCCTGTTGTTGTTTACAATCGAAATACTTACAAAGATGTAATCAGAGATGCAATTTCAATGAGAAAAAAACTTGAATATGAAGCAAAAATTCAAGAAAACAACAGTGGTGAATATATAAGACCTATTATATTGTTTCAGGCACAACCTAAAACAGATGATGACAGTGAAACATTTGAAAAGATAAAAAAAATTCTGTTAAACATGGATATACCTGAAGAAGAAATTGCTATAAAGACTGCAAATATAAACGAATTAAAAGAAGATTTATTAAGTAAAAATTGTAAAATACGCTATATTATAACTGTTAATGCCTTAAAAGAAGGCTGGGATTGTCCATTTGCATATATTTTGGCATCATTAGCAAATCGTTCTTCTAATACCGAAGTTGAACAAATATTAGGCAGAATTTTAAGACAGCCTTATGTAAAAAAATACGCCAATCAATTATTAAATACTTCATATGTTTTTACAAGTTCCGATAAATTTTACAAAACAATAGATAATATTATAGAAGGCTTAAAATTAAGCGGTTTCAGTAATAAAGAATACCGTCTCGCTCAACCGGAAATTATAAAACAAACTTCGGGAGAAACGTCCAATCAACTTTATTTAACACCAGATAATGAAACTTCGGAAAAAGGTATTAATGATTTAGTTACTGAATTTGATAAACTTTCCATTGATGAAATAAAAGATATTACAAAAGAAACAAATGAAAATGAAAACATTGTACAGCAAATGGTAAACCAAGCAGAGATACAAACAAAAGAATATGATATTCAAACATTTTTATCAGAAAATAGTTTTTATAAAACAGGCGGAATTAATGACATGCGGACTCAAAGCATTATTCAAGAAGAATTTCGTGAAGAAATAGAAAATCTAAAAATTCCACAATTCTTCAAAAAGGGACAAATAGACTTATTTGGGAGTGAGTATTCATTATTGGAACCTGAAAATTTATCTGAAGGTTTTAAATTAAACGAATATGATGCAAAAATTCCATTTAATTTATCTACAGGTGAAATTTATACAGTTGATATTGATAACGATAAAAGTTACTCAACTCCAAAATATTTAACAATGCCTAAAGAACAAATGGATTATTTAAGAAAAACATTAGAAAACAAACCAAAAGAACAAAGAGTACAATACTGCTCAAAACTATTAGCGGGAATAATAAATAAAAACAACCGTTTTGAAACTACAGACGTTATTAAATATGTAAATAGAGTTATTGAAAATTTATCAAATGATGAACTTTCTGCAATAGAATTATCTTTATCACAATATGCAGAAACTATAAAGGACAAAATAGAGAAAATAGAAAATATATATAGGGAAAAAATATTTGATAAATGGATTGATAACGGCAAAATTATTTGCCAAAATTCATATAAAATAGAACCAATTATAACTCCGATAGATTTTATAGATTCCATTCCAAAATCTTTATATACTGCTGAATGTAATAATATGAATGGTTTAGAAAGAGATATTTTAGATGCAATAGTACCATTAGATAATATTAAATGGTGGCATAGAATAATAGATAGAAAAGGGTTTCGTATTAATGGATTTATAAATCACTATCCTGATTTTATGGTAAGAACAAAATCTAATAAGCTAATACTGATAGAAACTAAAGGTGATGACAGAGATAATTCAGACAGTAAACAAAAAATTAAACTTGGAAGACAGTGGCAAGCACAAGCTGGAAATGATTATCGCTATTTTATGGTATTTAACAAACAAGAACTACGTGAAGAAGGAGCATATATAAAAAGTGATTTTATAGAAATGATTAAAGATTTGTAATTAAAGACCTGGTTTTTTGCAATATACGTTATAACTTCTCATAAAAAGGGAATTTCTTCTTTCCAACATTCAAAAGATTTAAATGTAACTCAAACAACGGCTTAGTTCATTTTACACAGAATCAGAAAATGTTTTGAAGTAGTAAATAATAATATCCTTTATAATCATATCGTGGTGGCTTAATTAATATTTTAGAATATTTAACAATAAACAGCTTAGGAAATTAAGCAGTTTTGTTGTTTTTAATATCTTACTTTAGAACTTTTGTCAAAATTTTTTATATTAAAATAAAAATTCTTTTATAATGAAAAATTAGGAGTATTTTTCTAATAATATAACTTGAATTAGTTTGTGGTAAGTTCTATATAGTTACCAAATTTTATATATCTGTATTGTCGTTAATCCAATTCAAATATTCTTTATTCCCGTTTTCAATGTTTGTACAGATAATTTCAGGAACTTCATAGCTGTGAAGTTTTTTAATTTCTTCTTCAACTGTATTATATAATTCTGTTTTTGTTTTCATTATCATTAGGGCTTCGGTATCTTCGTTTAACCTGTTATTCCAAGTATAAATTGAAGTGATTTTCGGAATAATATTACAACAAGCAATGAGTTTTTTTTCAACTAAGTGGTTTGCAATCTTTTTTGCTTCTTCTTCACTTGACGTTGTAGTGTTAATTATACAATATGTCATACAATTACTCCTTAAAATATTTTATTCGGATTTAGTATATTTTTGGGGTCGAACATTTTTTTAATTTGTTTCATAGCGTTTAGACAAACTGGGTCTACGGCATTTATTATATATTGTGATTTTTCACATCCTATACCGTGTTCACCCGATAATGTACCGTTTAGTGAGAGGGCTAATTCAAAAAGTTCTTTTTTTGCATTTAAAAAATTCTCTCTTTCTTTTTGGTTTCTTAAATCGAGTGCTATATTCGGATGGATATTTCCGTCTCCTATATGACCCATTATACAGGTTTTCAGTTCATATTTATCGCATATTGACTGTATACCTTCTACCAGTTTTACTATATTTTCTCTCGGGACTACTACGTCTTCTGTTACAACATTAGGCGCAAGTTTTGCGGTTGCCCCGAATGATGAGCGCCTTGATATCCATATTTTTTCTTCTTCTTCTTTTGTTTGTGCCGTTTGAATATATGAAGAATTATTATTTTTACATATTTGAATTACTTTTTCATATTGCTCATCAAGATTTGAACGAAATCCGTCTATTTCTATTAAAAGTGCAGCCGTTTTATCGGTTAACATGCCTGAGGGATAAAAACTTTCAATTGTTTGAATGGTATTTTTATCCATCAAATCTATTACAGAGGGTGTAATAAGATTAGAAATTATGTCATTGACGGTTTTAGAAGTATCCTCTAAACTGTCAAAATATGCCAATAATACTTTTTTTGCTTCGGGTTTAGCGATTAATCTTATTGTTGCTTGTGTTATTATTCCCAAAGTACCCTCGGACCCTACAAATAATTGGGTCATATTATATCCTGTTACGTTTTTGGAACACTCACAGCCTGTATGCATTATGCTACCATCGTATAATACTACTTCTAAATCTATTATATAATCTTTGGTAGCACCGTATTTAAAGGTATGAGGTCCTCCGGAATTAAGACCTATACTCCCGCCAAGCATTGATACTTTTAAATTTGACGGATCGGGCGGATAAAATAAATCATATTCTTCAACCGCCTTTTGCAGTGTCTCTACTACTACTCCTGGTTGTGCTTTACATATAAGATTATCTTTATTTATTTCTATAATCTTATTCATTTTTGAAAAATCAAGTATTATCCCGCCTTTTTTGGGTAAACAAGCACCGCAAAGGTTTGTTCCCGCACTTCTGGCTATAACCGGAATATTCTTTTTATATGCATATTTCATTATTTCGCTAACTTGTTGGGTTGTTTCCACGAATACAACAGCCTCGGCAAGCTCTTTATTATTTGTTATATTTGTTGAATCAGTTGAATATACGTATAATTCTTCACGGGTGCTTAAGACATTCTCTGCGCCCGCTATTTTTTCCATAGTCTTAACCAATTGACTTTTTATTTTTATTAACGAATTGAGCATATTCCCTCTGTTAAAATTATAAAATAAAACATTTTGTTAAAACAATATTTTATACTTAATTTGAAGTTATAATAACAGTTTTAATTGTCAAAACTACACACTTTATTGCTAATGAAAATTATATTAAAAAAAGTTTAAATATGTGTGTAAGGGAGATAATAGGTTAGTATGTCGAAACATTTAAAATTTTTATCGGTGATATTAGTTTTTTTTGTTTCCTTTATAAGCGGAATATTAATAAATAATACGGTTTATTCAAAAGATAATGACTATAAAGGCGAAGAATTCATTAATGTCACGGTTTACGAGCGAATTAACCCTGCTATTGTTCTTGTAGAAGCTCAAATGAAAGACGGGCTCTCAAGCGGTACAGGGTGTATTATTAATAAGAACGGTGTTATTTTAACCAGTTCTCACGTTGTGGATAATTCTTCTTATATAGAAATTACAACTTCCAAAGGTGAAACTTATAAGGCTGAAAAAATTGAATCCGATTATAGAAACGGTGACCTCGCTTTACTTAAAATAAGACCATTGAATCCGTTGCCTACAATTAAACTTGGTGATTCTTCAATGGTTAAGGTCGGTCAAAAAGTTCTTGCTATCGGAAATCCTTTCGGTTTTAACGGTACTCTTACTACGGGTATTGTTTCACGAATTGACTATGAACGAAATAAAATTCAAACGGATGCAGCTATTAATCCGGGTTCTTCAGGCGGACCTATTTTAAATGCTAACGGTGAAGTTATCGGTATAAGTCAGTCAATTTTTAATCCCGATAATAATAAATCTAATATCGGTATCGGATTCGCAGTTCCTGCTAATGAAGTAAAAAAGCTTGTTAATGCATATATTAATTAATTTTTAATAAAAAAAAGAAAAATTAAAATAAATAAAATAAAAATTATGTCCTGTCGCTACGTACAGATAACTTCTAAGCTTGGCACAAGCTGCGGAACTCGCCGCTATGCGACTCAAACAATCCTCGCTTTGCCGCTGCCTCGCTAAAAAGTTTAACTGTACTTCGCAATGGACTTTAATTTTTATTTTATTTATTTATTTATTTATTTATTTTTTGTTTATAACTTATTATGAAAAAACACCTCTTATTGAGGTGTTTTTTGTTTTGCTTGTTTCTCTTTTATATCAAGAACCGCATTGTGGGCTAATAAATATACCGAACATGTTTTGTAATTTTTCATATACCACGCACAATTTTCCTGTACGCATACTACATTAATTTCATTACCTGCGCTCATGAGCGGGCAAATTGGTATCTTACTATTAGTCACAGTATTCTCCTTATCTTACGGTTTGTGCTTGTTTAAGAAGATTGCAGTTTTCGCTTCTTCTTCTTTCTTCATCTTTATATATTTTTGTTCTGTTGATAACTTCATCAAAATCTATTTTGTGCGCATCAAAATCAGGTCCGTCAATGCAGGCAAATTTAACTTCTCCCCCGACAGTAACTCGACAAGCACCGCACATGCCTGTTCCGTCTATCATAATAGGATTCATACTTGCTTCTGTCTTAATGCCTTTATCTTTAGTCAGGTTTGCTACTGCTCTCATCATTGGCATAGGACCTACCGCTATTACATAATCAACTTTTTCTTTATCCATGATTTCGGCTAAAACTTCCGTTACAAAACCTTTATGTCCTAATGAACCGTCATCTGTTGCAACGTGTAATTCAGTACAAGCTGTTTTCATTTTTTCCTGCCAGAATAATAAATCCTTATTTCTTGCACCGGTTATCATATGAACTTTGTTTCCTGCATCATGAAATGCTTTTGATATTAAATAGCAGGGAGCTGCTCCATATCCGCCCGCTACGCATACTACCGTACCATATTTTTCTATTTCGGTAGGTTTGCCTAATGGACCAACTACGTCTACAATCTCATCGCCCACTTCAAGCATGGCAAGTTTTTTTGTTGTATATCCTACTGCCATAAAAACTACCGTTAATATACCGTTAGCTCTGTCAACATCAGCTATTGTTATCGGTACTCTTTCTCCTTGTTCTTCAACTCTGAATATTATAAATTGCCCTGCTTGTGCATTCCTTGTTACATAAGGTGCTTCAATCTGTAATTCATATTGGTTCGGGCATAATTCCGTTTTATTTAATATTTTGTAACCCACAGGTCTTTCCTCCCAGCTTATGTATTTGAAAATATTATAACATAAAAAAAGACCGCACAATACATGGGCGGTCTTTATAAACTTTGTTTTATATTAATCTGTTATTCTTCGGAATATGCCGAATTAATATATGCTAATGATATATCGCCGGCTGCTTTATCAGATAAATCAGGAAATTCATTTGACGCTATATCATATACTTTATCAAAGTCTGCTTCAAATCCTTTCATAAATTCTGCTATTCTTGCTTCTTGTTCTTTTGAGACATATTTTGAAACATCAACTGTTTTTTGTGATTTTACGGGCAATAAATCTGCATTCTGTGCCGACATAAAATTCAAAACATCATTTGATGACATTTGATTGTCTTCTTTTGCCTGTTTATTTTGCGTATCTTTTCTCTTTGAATTATCGGTTGCATCCGAAACTCTATATTGATTAGCACCAGTTACTCCGAATTTTATTGGATTAATATTTGTCATTTCCGCTCCTAATAATTTGCTACACACATGTTATCGACATATTTTTAATGAACTTTAGTTTTAAAGTCTATTTTATTAAAATCTTCTTAATATATATTTACAAATCTTTTTTCTTTTGGGGAAAATACATAAAATTTGTATTTATTTCCCTTAAATACTGTTTTTATTGCATTATGATAATCGGTTCTTAAATATGGTTTGTTATTCTTTTCCAAAATATTTATTGTTTCGGGGTTGGGATGGTTATATACATTTTTACCCGTTGAAATTATGAATGTTTTTGAACTTTTTACCATTGAATCATCAATAGTATTTTTTGCTCCGTGGTGACCGATTTTTATTATATCCGATTTTTCTTTATACTTTTGTGGCAAACTGTTAAATGATTTTACATCACCGTCACCCATAAATAATATATTTTTATCAAAATAACCGGCGTGTACAATCAAAGACTTTTGATTTTCCGATTTTATTAAATCTCCTTTCGGCTTCAGTAAAGTTATTGTAAGATTATCCTTATTGTATATTTGTGTTTCTTCTTCTATAATTTTTGATTTGAGTTGATTTTTATTTATATAATTTGTAATTTCGTTTGCTAGGTTTGTATTTTCCGTTACGTCAGTCAAATATGTAGAGGTTACTTTCAGATTTTTCAAAATATCAACAGCACCGCCTGCGTGGTCTGCATCAAAGTGGGTTAATATCAACGAATGAATTTTATTTATTCCTTTATCTTGAAGATATTTTATAATAATATTTTTTGCCTGAGTTTGAGAATTTAAATATCCTGTTTTACCCGTATCTATTAAGAAATAATCACTATTAGGTGCTTTTAATAAAATTGCATCGGCATTTTCTACCGAAAAAAACAAAACCTCCATATTTTTATCAGGTATCGAAATTAGTGTCATTACAAATAAAAATATTAATATTCCAACAGTTGCAAAGGTTTTCTTTGAATAGAGTTTATATCTTAAGATACAGGTTATGGAGATTATTATTATAAAGTATAAAATAATTTGGCAAAGAGAAGGTTTTTTTAAATATATTATTGCGCATGGCAGGTTTGAGAAAAATTGTGCCACTTTGACTATATATATTAATAACGGATTTAAAATTATATCGGCAATAAAACAAATTTTTGCAGAGATAACCGGGATTAATGCGAGTATAGAACTTATAAATCCTATAAAAGATACGATGCTTAAAACAGGAACAATAGCAATATTCGCAAATACGGAATATATTGTTAACGTATTAAAATAAAACATTTGCAACGGAGCCGCATATAATTGAGCTGTTAAAGGAATTAAACACGCACCCGCAATATAGTTTAAAGGCTTAAATTTAAAATTAAACGATAATAAAGGAGCACTTAAGATAAGGGCAAATGTTACCGTAAATGATAGTTGAAATCCTATATCACAAAGCATTAAAGGATTATATAAAAGCATTATAAATCCTACCAAAAATATTAAAGTTATGGTTGATGCCGCCCTGTTTATAAGTTTTCCCGCTAAAATCAACGTGAGCATTAAAAATGCTCTTATAATAGGAGGCCCGAATCCTGTCATACAGGTATAAAACAGTATTAGTAATATACCTGCAATTATGGAAAATTTATAGTTTAATCTTAAATTTTTGGCAAAAAAGAACCAAATACCGAAAATTAATGTAACATTCATTCCCGAAGCCGCAAGAATATGAAAAATCCCTGAATTAATAAAAGAGGTTTTTGTATCTTCATCAGGGTTTACCGCATCATCTCCGAAAATTATTCCGCCTAATATTTCAAGCATCGGTGATTTTATATTTTGGGCATGGATATTTATTATATTTGTTCTTGTATCATTTAATTTTCTTAAAAATTTTCCCAAAAAATTTTGTGCTTGACCTGTAATCTGCCAATTATCCGTAACATATATCAAAGAAAACGTCTTTTTATACTGAAGATATTTGGCATAATCAAATTGTGAAGGATTTTTGGCGTACTGAGGCAGTCTTATATCACCTTTTAACGATAATGTGTCTCCGATTTTTATTTCTTTAAATCTGTTTTTATCATCGTTTATTGTTATTAAAGCTTTTGCATTTATTTTTTCGTTGTTCACTGAGGTTATTTGTGAATAAAATTTGGTTTTATCTTCGTGGTTATTTGTCGGAATAGATAATACTTTTGCCGTTAATTGTGCCGTTTCATTTGCATAAGAGGTTAAATCATCTTGAAGATATAAATGGCTTGAAGAATTTATTATCCCTGCGAAAAATATTATTATTGATATCAGGTATAATTTTGTATTCAGATATTTTTTAACGTATAAAATGTATAAAACAGTTATTATTACTATGCTGAACGGTAATATATAATTTGATAAAAAAGAAATTATTCCCAGAATATACAGGCATGAAATTAATATTATATTAACCTGTTTATTCATAAACTGCTCCCTAATCTAAAAAAAACTCTTACCATAAGTAAGAGTATAAAATAATTATATCATTGTTTTTCTTATATTGTTTTTAGATTTTTCTATATCTTTAATCCGTCTTTCAATGGTATTGATTTGATTTCCCAAAACTCTTCGTTGTTCTTTGATTAATTGATATTGAGTATCAATTTCCTGATATTTAGCTTTATAGTCTAATAATTCATTTCTGATATTAACTTGAGCGCTGTCAAGTTCGTATAAAGCATTATTAAAATTTGAAGATTGAGCAGAGATTGCATTTTGAGCATAATCTTCGGATTTTTTAGTATCCGCACTTATATTTTCGTTAGAATTGTGGATATTTTTAGGGACGTCTTTCGGTGCTGCCGTTACTTCACTTGAATCATTAACTACTTCAAATTCGGTAGGATCAAATACCATACCGTCGGCATATACTCTGCAAGCAGCTGTTAGCATTATTAAAGCTGATATTATAAAAATTTTTTTCATACTATACTCCCTTTGTAAGGACAGTATATTATTTTTTCAAAATCAATGCATCATATATATAATTGATAAATTTATTTAAGAGTTTTAAAATAAAGTAATGCAAGAGTTTATAAAACAGTTAAATTGTGAATATGCCGATAAAATTTCTGCGCTTGTTAATAAACGGACTTCTTTTGCCTTAAGCGGGATAACTAACTGCGCTAAATTATTTATTTTGGCACAATTAGCCATTAAAAATTCGAAAAAAACTGTATTTGTTGTTGAATCCGAACAAAGTGCTTTAAAGTACCAAAATGATTTGAATAAACTTTTTTCTCTTAATCCTGTTATTTTCCCTTATCAGGATGGCTCCATATATGATAATAATTCTAAAAATTTGTATAAATATGCGAGTCAGGTTCAAATTTTATTAAATCAGGAAAAATATAACATAATTATAATTCCGCAAAAAGCATTATTTGAAAAGTTTTGCGGCAGCACTTTTTTTAAAAAAAATAATATTGAAATTAAAATCAATGATGAAATTAATACGAATGAATTGGCATCAAGACTTGTAAAACTCGGTTATAAAAGAAAAACACTCGTGGCTGATATTGGTGAATTTAGTATTAGAGGCGATATTATAGATGTATTTCCTTTAAATGAATATCCCGTAAGGCTTGAATTATGGGGAGATACGGTTACAGATATAAGAGTATTTGATGCAGGCAGTCAAAAAAGTATTAAAAAATCTGATTCCGTTATATTACAGCCTATCTATAAATTTATTTTGGATGATGATTCATATAAATGTTTTGAAAAAATTACAGATAAAAATGATGAAAATCAGATTGAAATGTTTGAAAATATAAAGGAAAAAAATTATTTTGAGGGTATAGAGTACTATGAATCATATTTTAATCCCGATATATTACCGATTTCAAAGTTATTATCAAAAGATTATCTGTTAGTGTTTGATGATTATACCCAATTTAAAGCCGGATACGAACAAACTGATGAAAAACTTAAAAAACAATATGAAGAAAACATAAAAAATAATCTTACACTGCCGTTAAATAAATTAAATCATTTGGATTTAAAAGAATTTTTAACTTCCGCAAGTGATTATGAAAAAATATATTTTGACAATTTTTTATCTGAAGAATTTGATATAAATATAGAGCTTACAACCGAACTTGTTCCTTATTTTGCTTCTTGTGTTGAAGATATTGCCGATTTTATAAAAACCAAAATAAAGGAAAATTATAAAATAATTACTGCGACTGATTATAAAAACAGGTTGGAAGAAATATTAAGAGAGTACGAAATTCCGTATTCATATAATATTTTGGATAAAAATTGTGTATATATAACTGATAATATAGTACTTTCAGGCAGTATAATAGAAGATTGCAGACTGATAATTATAACGGATAAAGAGTTTTTTAATAAGCGTTCAAAAGAAATAACGGGGACAAGGTATAATTATAAACGGGAAAACCTTGATTTTATAGAAACCCTTAATGATATAAAAGAGGGTGACTATATAGTACACATGGTGCATGGAATCGGAATATTTAAGGGATTATCAAAACAAAAAATCGATGGAGAAGAAAAAGACTATCTAACGATAGAATATGCCCGTGCTGATAAATTATATATTCCGGCAGAACAAATAAATATGCTGTGCCGTTACAGAGGCTCAGGGAATGTTTTGCCGCCTTTATCCAAAATGGGCGGAAACGATTGGAACAATACAAAAAGTAAAGTAAAAAAAGCGGTTGAAGATGTTGCTAAAGATTTAATAAATTTATATGCTCTAAGAAAAATTTCGCAAGGTTATGCTTTTGAGCCTGATACTATATGGCAATATGAAATGGAAGATGCGTTCGGATATACGGAAACACCGGATCAGATGAAAGCCATTCAAGATACAAAAGAGGATATGGAATCTGACAGACCGATGGATAGACTGATATGCGGAGATGTAGGTTTTGGTAAGACAGAGATTGCGATAAGAGCTATATTTAAAGCGGTTATGTCATCAAAACAGGCTGCTATTGTAGTTCCTACAACCATCTTAGCACTTCAACATTATCAAACTATTTCTGAACGATTTAAGCCGTTTCCCGTAAAAGTAGAGCTTTTATCAAGATTTAAAACACCTAAAGAACAAAAAGAAGTAATAAGAAAGCTCATACTTGGAGAGGCGGATGTTGTTGTAGGTACTCATCGGCTGTTACAAGATGATATTCAATTTAAAGATTTGGGGCTGCTTGTAATAGATGAAGAACATAAGTTTGGCGTTGCTCATAAAGAAAAGCTGAAACGCTTAAAGAAAAATATTGATATACTGACCATGTCGGCTACTCCCATACCAAGGACTTTATATATGTCATTATCAGGCATAAAAGATATGAGTATAATAAATACTCCGCCTACTAACAGACTTCCGATAAAAACATACGTGTGCGAATTTAAAGAGAATATAATAAAAAATGCAATAAATTATGAGCTTGAGCGAGAAGGACAGGTATTTTATTTGTATAACAGAGTTGAGAGCATATATGAAGTTGCAAATCAGCTTAAAACTCTGATGCCATATATACGTCTTGCTGTTGCGCATGGTCAAATGGATAAAAATCAACTTGAAAAAATTATGACCGATTTTCTTAATCGGGAATATGATGTGCTTTTATGTACTACAATTATTGAATCGGGGCTTGATATACAAAATGCCAATACAATTATAATTCACGATGCGGATAAATTCGGGCTGGCTCAACTATATCAAATAAGAGGCAGAGTGGGCAGAACGGACAGACAGGCTTTTTGCTATTGTCTGTATAAAAATTCAAAAAATCTGACCTCGGATGCAATTAAGCGATTACAATATATCAAAGAATTTACAACACTCGGCAGCGGTTATCAGATTGCAATGAGAGATATTGAAATAAGAGGCGTAGGAAACGTACTTGGCACTAAACAACACGGGCAAATGGTCAATGTGGGATTTGATACGTACTGCCAGTTGTTGGAAGATGCGGTTAATGAGATTCAAAACGGAAAAATTGTTGAATACAAACCTGCAATCGTAGATATAAATGTTACCGCATATATACCTGATGAGTGGGTGGGCTCTAAAGAGCAAAAAATGATTGAATATAAAAGACTTGCCGATGTTAAATCCATTGCGGAACTTGATGCTATCCAAGCGGAATGGAAAGACAGATTTTCTAAAATCCCTGAAAATGTTGATAATCTTATTAAATTAGTGCATTTAAGGCTTTTAGCAACTCAAGCCGGTATTTCTTTAATCCGAGAATCGGACAATATAATCAGAATTTATACAAACATGTCAAAAGGCGAGTGGAATATTTTCACTATGCGAGTTGACAGAAATATTACGAAATATATTAAATATACAATTGCCCCAAAGACTTGCCCTGACGGTAACGGCATACTTTTATTAAACAGAACTTATGTAAATTTCGAAGAATTGTTTAACATTCTGTCTAATTTATTTTATCATATTTTAAAGATAGGATATGATTATAATCCAAATGATAAAGGTTAGAAAATTCAAGGAGAAATATATGAATAAACTAAAAGCAGTAATGTTCGCCCTGATGGCAATGTTCGTTCTTACGGGTTGTTCAATAAAAAATCATGATAATGACCTTATAAAGGTAAACGATACCGTTATTACTAAGAGTGAATATGATAATGCATATGAATCTGTTACATCAAATAACATGTTCGCACAAATGGGCATTGACTTAAAGAAAGATCCTGATAACGTTTTTGCACTTATGATGCGTGATAAAGTAGTATCAGAATTGATAGTCAAGGCACTTTTGAACGAGGAAATGACAAAAAATAAAATTTCCGTATCAAAAGAAGAACTTGTTAATACCGAAAAAGAAATAATTTCCAGATACGGCGGAACAAAAGAACAATTTTTACAAGTATTGAAGCAAAACGGAATAACTTATGAAAAGTTTAAACAGGATCTTGAAGAAGAAATTAAAATGAAAAAATTTGTTGATTCCATAGCAATGGTATCAGTCGGCGAAATTGAAGCAAAAAAATATTATAACGAAAATCAGGATAAGTTTAAATATCCTAAGAGAGTAAGAGCTTCTCATATATTAATAAGCGCAAACCCCGAACAATATAAAATTAAATTAAAAAACGAAAATAAAAATATTTCTGATTCCGAAATAGCAGAGAAAGTAAATGAATATATGCAAGCTCAGTTAAAAGTTGCAAAAGAAATACAGGCGAAACTTAAAAAATCACCTTCAAGTTTTGCGGCGGTTGCAAAAGAAAAATCTCAAGATAGTGCAAGTGCGGTAAGAGGCGGTGATTTGGGATTCTTCGCTAAAGAAGAAATGGTTGAGGCTTTCGCTGATAAAGCCTTTTCTCTGACACCTAATACTATAAGCGAAGTTGTTCAAACTCCGTACGGTTATCATATAATTATGGTTACGGATAGACAAGAAGCAGGAACTTATTCTTTTGAACAAACAAAGAAAGATATTATTAACTATTTAGAAAGTCTTGATAAGGTTGATATATTGAAAAATAAGATAGAAGCGCTAAGAAAAGATGCTAAAATCGAATATTATGACGAAAATTATAACCCCGAAAATATTCAAAAAAAGATTAAAGAGTCCGCTAAAAATAATCCTGAAATAAATAATTCTTTTGAAAATCAAAATCAACAAAAAAAGAAATAACATCAAATGCGGACAAAAAATTCATTTTTTGTCCGCATTTTTTAGGAGTAAAAATGCTTGTACAAAGAAAAGATTTGGATAATTTGATAAAAACTCTCCGCACTCAGGGCAAAACCATTGTAACAACAAACGGGTGTTTTGATATTCTGCATGTCGGTCATGTAAGATATTTGGAAAAAACAAAAAGTTTTGCGGATGTACTTATTGTTGCGTTAAATTCCGATAAATCGGTAAGGAGCATAAAAGGTGAGGGGCGTCCCATAAATAACGAAAATGATAGAGCGGAAGTATTGAGTGCTTTAAGAAGTGTTGATTATGTAGTTTTATTTGATGAAGATTCTCCGTTAGATTTACTGCTTCAAATAAAGCCCGATGTTCATACAAAAGGTGCGGATTATACAATAGAAACTTTGCCCGAGGCAAAAGGTATTATGGAAAACGGAGGAAGAATAGAGTTCATAAGCTTTGTAGAGGGTAAATCCACAACTTCAATTATTGAAAAGATGAAAAAAAGTTAATTAATTAAGTTTTCATCTGATATTTTATTTTTATAATAATCTTGTATCAGTTATTGCCGTGGGGGGGGGTAAAAGTGGTATAATGACTTTGTTTATGAATTAAGGTGCTTTTATGAGTAATATAAAAGTTATATGTAGTTTTGCATTCCTATTTTTATTTATAAGTATTATTTGTTGCGGATGTAGTAATTTTAATATTGATATTCCCGATAAAGGACATTGGGTAGTTGCAGAAGATACAATGGATAAACCTCGTTCCCCTGCGACTGCGAATTTATTACCCGATGGGAATGTTTTAATAATGGGTGGGCTTAATGATAGTGCTGATACTGCTGAAATTTTTGATCCTAACCAAATGAAAATCGTAAAATCTATTCCATTAAATGATAAAAGATATTATAACTATTCAGCTACAAGCCTTTTAAACGGTGATGTTTTTATTGCAGGCGGATATGTTTATGAAAATAGAAGAAATCATAATTCTACTAACCAACATGAAACAAATAAAGAACTTTATCTTACAGATACTACAAAAATATTTGATAGCAAAACTTACGAATTCAAAGATACAAAAAATATGAAATATGAAATGGCAGATGGTAATTTAGCCAAATTATTATCAAATGGTAATGTTTTACTTTTTAATAACATTATAGATTTAGGTGCTAAAGGCAGAGAAAATATGCGATTTCAAATTTACGATCCGACTAAAAATGATTATTACGAAGTCAAAAATATGATGCATAGAATAAAGGTTGGAGTAAATTTTTTTAATTTAAATAATGGCGATATCATATTTCATTGCTATTGGGCATATCCTAATAAAAAATGTAAAGGATGTGGTTCTTGGTGCTTATATAATGTGAATGATAATAAATTTGAAATATATCCCGACGATCTTCCATATGAGATATTGTTTATTCAATTAGATAATGAAAAATATTTGTCAATACAACCTTTTATCGATCACAGTTCAGGTTATACGTACAATATAAATACTAAAGAAAAAATTCCTGTCAATAATAATATTCCTAAAACATGGAGAGCAGGAACAAAAATTCAATCTGTTTTATTAGATAACGGTAATGTTTTAATACTTGGAATTAATGCAAATTCCATAAAGGGTGAGGAAAAAAATAGAAAATTAGCAGATTATCATTCTTTAAGAGATAAATATTCTGCTTACATATACGATAAAACTAAAAATATTTTTTATGAAGTATCTGCACCTCCTTACCCTGTTTATAGAGCAGGAATTGTAAAATTAAAAAATGGGGATATTTTAGTAGCAGGAGGTTCTTATTTAAAAGATTATAAGCGTGGATACTCTAATAAGATACAAATATTTAAGTACAAACATTAATAGGAAGCGTATAGATTTACATTAATAAAAAGCACCCCCTTAGGGGGGGGTGCTTTTTATCAGACTTGTGCCAAAGTTTGTTATTCTTGTGTGTCGTCTTTTACTTTTAACGACTGAATATAGATTATCACAGGTTTATCGCTTGTCGGAGATAATTTGGCAACTTCTCCTACCTTATCGCCTTGATTATCTACTAAGTCAAAAACATTATCAGAATTGTTTTCTTTATAATTTACTAGATAGGTTTGGGGATATATTACAGGCAAGTTATCGGAATTATTTAGTATAGTGTCTGTGTCATCACGCATAGAGCGAGTATAAATAATAGCAAATTGAGGTTTTTCATCTCCCATACCTTCAATTGCTCCAACATCATAGTGTCTGTTTGGGTCTAAGCCTGCGAATTCAACTTGTCCAGTAGTACCTTTTTTAAACTCGCTGACCTGCGTACCTGTTTCAGAGTCAAATAGTCCGTAAGCTCTTGCAGAATGTGCATAATATATTTCAATTCTTCTTGGGTTAGGAGTTAAAACAACTTGTTCGGGTGATTCATTTAAAAATTTATTTTTTTCCATAATAAAAATCCTTTCTTTTTTTGCACCATAATATTGGCGTCTTTTGTGGCGTCGTAACTATTTTGGGGTTAAAAATTTTGATTTTAACCGCATTTTTTGGGGTAAAAATATCTACACTGCAATTTTTATGCAGCTTTATTAAATATTCTTAGTTTTATATAAAATTTATAATTATATTCAAATTAATTTTAGGCACAAATCAACGCAATATTATAATGCCCGTTTTTTTAAAATTCTAAACGTTTATGTTAAGATTTTGTTTCATTTTTGTTTCTTCTATATTTGCTTCGGAGGCGGGGTAAAAGCAAGCAGTTGGGTTAGCGGATATAATCTAACATTTTTCTTAACTAATTATATCTTTATATCATAGGGGTTTTCATACTTGTCTTGATAATATTTCATGGAAGCAAAGCATTTTTCAACCATATTTGATACGGTTGTTTCCGTATAAAAAGCCGTATGAGGAGTAATAATTACGTTAGGAAAACTTTTTAATACCGACAAGTCGTCATTATCTATAACATCACCCATTCGATTATAATAATACAGCCCGTTTTCATTTTCTATTACGTCAAGTCCGGCTGCAGATATTTTCCCTGATTTAAGGTTTTTAATTAGTGCTTTTGTATCAATTAAACTGCCCCTTGCAGTATTAATTATAATAACACCGTCTTTCATTTTGCTTATTGTATTATCGTTAATTATATGATGTGTATCAGCGTTTGATGCCATATGCAAAGTAATAATATCACTTTTTTCAAGCAGTTCATCCAAACTTGTGTATTCGGCATGCTTTTTAACATCTTCAATTTCAACTATGTTGTATGCCAATATTTTACATCCGAAACCCGAAAGATGTTTTATAACGGTTGAACCGATATTACCTGTTCCTACAACCCCTATGGTTAAGCTTGATATATCTTTGCCAATCTTCCCTTTTAGTGAATAATCCTGAACCATTGATCTTGAAATTATATGATTAACTTTCCTGCTTGTCATCAGCATAAGCATTATTGCATAATTGGCAACGCAATCCGGCGGATAATTTACTGCAGAAACTTTCATTCCTTTTTCTTTTACATATTGCAATGGAATATGGTCATATCCTATACTTCTGCATAAAATATATCTTACTCCATAATCATACAGCCTGTCTATAAATTCCTTTGAAACCTCACAAGGTGTAATACTAATGGCATCACAACCTTTTATTATTTCTAAATTCTGTATTGTTGGATATTCACTTGTCCATACATAATTTATGTTATATTTTTTGCTGTATTCTTCACATAACCCGAGTTCATCAAATTTTCTTAATGCAAAAAAACCTATTTTCAATGTTTCAACTTTCTCTTTCAATATACAACATTAATTATAATAAAAAAATTTTTTGGTTTCACTTTTTTCACCCGTTAGAGAAAATTTAAATTTGCTTCGGGGGGGGGGGTAAAAGTGGTATAATTGCTTTGTTCACAAGTTTCGGTATTTTTATGAAAAAATTCGTTTTATTTGTTTTATCTCTGACTTTTTTATTTGTTTCATTAAAAGCTTTTGCCGATGATAATATAACTTCTGAAGGTGAAGTGATAAAAAGTGAACAAAATATAAAAAATGCAAAGAAAATTAAACATTATAAAATAAAAAAAACAGTTAACACATACGGAGATAAAATTACACTTACCTGCCCTGATTGTAATTTTCCTGAAATTATTAAAAATTATTATAATTCCATAGAAGGCTTAAATTTTGTAAATTATCCCGATACCGGCTGGTTTTGTATGCCTATGAAATCATTAGAAAAAGTTTATTATAATAAAATCCGTATAGAAAAAGATTCTTTGGAATATGATAAAAAGCTTCAAACTTCTTGTAGTCCGTATAATTTCAGTTTTGAAATAATACAGCCTGCAATTTCTAAAATACTGGGTGTTCAGCCGTTATACATTTATGAAGTTGATTCTTATAATAACAGTCCGAGTTTTTATGATGAAGAAGTAAAAATTGAAGACGGAAATTTGATTTTTACTTTAAAAGAAGTTTTTAAAGCAAGAGAGTTAACTAATTTTGAAGAGCAAAAAGTAAATTTTATACAACAAAATAAGATTGATATATTAGATACAATAAAAAATACAAATTCTTCCGATAAATTATTTGAAGCAATAAATTCAAACGTTGAATATCCCTTTGAAAATTATCCGAAAAGTTTTGTAATCTATGTATCCGATAATCAAAAACCATAAATAAAGAGTTAATTTTTTATAAAAACGGAAAGAAAATAAAAACGTTAAAATTTACTCAAGATTATCAATTTTTATTTCCCGATGCAAATTCAAAGATAAATCGAAGTATAAAGTATTCCGTAAATAATAAAGAATACGAAATTGTAATCTCATTTTCTGATTCCGACTCTATAATTGCAAAAAATGGTAATAAATGGAAATGGGGAATAATTGATAAAAACGGAAAAGAAAAAGTAGAGTTTATATATGATTATCTGTATCCCATGACAGGATTAATAAAAGAAAATCTAATCATTCCCGAGGATTTAAACTCTAAGAAAATAAATAATACCGATATAAAAATGAAATATTTGGGTAAGTCAAAAGAATCCAATATATTTATGGCTGTTCAAGGAGATTATAAACTGATAATTGATGATAAAAATAATACTATATTAAAAATAAACAGTTATTCTATGGAAGATAAAATAGACAATGAAATAGTAAATAAAAAAATAAAAAGACAAATTTTAAAACAAATAAAAAAAGATAAAATAAATAATACAAAGGATAAAACAGTTTATAAAATTAAAGCTGCAATATGGGATATCGGTGATATATTAATGACGCCTTTTTTTTTAATAATTGCATTACTTGCATTTTGGGGGATTATAGATTTGGGATTATAGATTTGTTTTAATCTGATGCAAAAACCTTCCGATTACTAATTTTTAATTAAGTTTTAAATAAAGGAAGATATAAGCAACCTGCTTGCTATAAGCTAAACCTAAATAATCTTTATTAATATCTTTAGTTGGCATTTTACTGTCTCCCTTACTTATTTATTACAAATATTTCACAATAGTTATAAGCAGAACCACCACAAATCAAAACATTTCCATTATTTAATACTTTTGTTTGCTGATGATTATCTCTTTCAAATTTCATATTTTGATATAATTTTATTAATTCTTTTTTATTAACATCAAAAATATATGCATCGTTAACTGCACTTTGTGCCCAAATTCCAACAATTCCACCTGTAATTAAAAGGTTTCCATTTTTCAATTGAGTAAATTTACGATAAATTACTTTGTCTCTAGGAATTCGTCCTATTATTTCAATAGTATCATTTTCAGGATCAAACAATTCAATATCAGTGTCTTCCCCTTGAGATTGTCTTGCTATTATAACTTTATTTTCTTTAGTTTTAAATATGCCCATTATATTTTTATAACTTAATATTGATTTAGCTATAACACATTTATTTCCCCTTATGTTACATACCTCTATATTTTTAGTTTTGGGGTGGCGACTGCCAATTATAATATAGCTATCCTTTTTTAGTGCAATGCCATAAAGATCACTATCAAATTTTTTAGCAAAACAGGGTGCCTTAAAAAATTTATTTGAATTAGCATCAAATATGTATGGTATGTCTTTATTGTTATAATGAGTATTCAAAATTAAGACTCTATTATTTGGAAGTTTGACAAGTCTTATTATTTCAGGTTTTTGGAATAATTCTTTAGTTAACTTAAGGCTTTTTATTTCTTTTGTCTTTATATCAAATATAGATAATTCAACATCTTGCCTATTGTTATTATATTTGTTAGTTCCATTGATTATAAATAAATTCCCATTATCTAACTGTACCGAACCGCTTACGTTATATAAAATATCATCACTTGTTTCGATAATTTTTTTTGTTTTATTGTCAAATATCTCATAGTGAATTTTTTTTTCTATCTTAGGTACTGTATTGTATTTATGACCTATTTTATTTGTACCGCCAAGAAGAATATATTTGTCATCGCCTAAATCAAAAATCCCACCACCAACGGAATAAAATTTACTGGATTTGATTGCATATTTAAATAAACCTTTTAACGATTGTGTTTTTAAATCAGGTTTTTGATAATTTGCAATAGAAATTATAATAAGTGAAATAATAACAAAAGAAATTAATATTAAAATAATAATTCTTTTTAAACTTAATTTTTTGTCTGTTTTTTCTTGTTCTATATTCTCTTTATCTTCACTCATAAGAAACACCCAACTTTGTAAACAAAGTAATTATACCACTTTTACCCCCCCCCGTTGCAAATTTAAAGTTTTTAGAATGGGTAAAAAAGTGAGGCAAACTGCTTGCTAATAATTACAAAAACATAAAATATGTATCTATAACTTTGCCTCCGTATACATGTTGTAATTAGCTCAAATTCAGGTAAATATTAATCAACTAATGACAAGCATTTTTCTTTAATCTCGAGCGCAATTTCACGAGCCGATTTTTCTTTTATTCCAATATTTTTTGCTACGGCTAAAATATTTTCCAAACTCGGATTTTTATCTTCACCGTTGATTGTTGTTGCGTGTTCTCCGTTTAATGACGAGCTGTAAGTCAAATCATACGCAGGCGACAAGTGCCATTCTTCTTTATTTTCATCATATAAAAATGAGAAATTCTTAGAGTGGTCATCTCTATTATGAGCAAAAACATTAAAGCACATGAGCCTGTATAATTGCTCAATATCTTGGTAATTTTTGGTTAATTCTAAAGTCAGCTTCATCAAAATATTATAATCAAGATTCGGCAGGCGATGACTTGTTTCTAATAAGGCACTGACTGAAACCATATGAATTTTTCTGCCGTTTTCTCTATCAAAACGCTTTATCCCAAAATATCCGGAACATATTTTAGACGAAAATAATTGAGTTTCGCTCATTTTTATTCCGCAATCTTTTGCCAAAAGCGAATATTTGTATTCTTGTTCTCCTATATTTTTAGAATCTTGAGAAGACGGAAATTTGATAATCCAATCTTCATTATTTATTTTAGTAAGAATTTTCGGTCTTGCGCCTCCCGACGAGCCTCCAAGTTTAAACAATTCATCTAAATTATCCGAATTTTGAGACTCTAATATTTTTGAACATTCAGCAGCAAGTTTATCATAATCGGATTCTTCTTTTGAAGTTTCAAATCTGTGCTCGGGCTTATATGTTAAAGCTCCCATACCGCTTTCTTGAACAACCGCAAGACGATTCAAATTATCAATCTCGCTAGGGTCAATTTTATTTTTAAGCAATATTCTGTCAACAAGTAATCTTCCCCAACCGTCAGGCAGACTGTCATTAAACACCCCAAATAATCCGTCAAACGGTTCAAATTTTGGTAAATATACTTTTTTCTCTAGCGGGAGTGAGAACGGTGAAATACTAAAACCCCAATTAAGCCATTCGTTATCATATTCAAAAGCAACGAGCCTGTCGGGCGTTTTAGCTAAGGTTCCGACTAATTTGTCATTATAAAAAACTTTAAGGTATTTATAATTATCCA
>CANQLG010000032.1 GCA_947624645.1 Candidatus Gastranaerophilales bacterium | reverse complement strand
ACAAACTGTTCTGCAAGCGGCTGCTCCGGCACCAATTGCTATTGCCCGGGTGGAACAACAATGCAGTGTTGTAACCCATCAAATTGGATTTCGGGAGATAAAATATCATGCCAGGCGCCATGCCAAAGCTGGCAGTACTGGAATGGGAGCGGATGCGCTAACTGTGCCAATGGGACTTTTGGCTGGGGTTGCAGCACATGTACCGCAAGCGGATGTACTACATGTTCAGGCGCATGGTATAAGAATGGCACGGTATGTTCTCCATGCCAAGCAGGATGTACGGCATGTACTAATGGAACTACATGCACGGGAAGCTGTTCAAGTGGGTATAAAGTAGTCCGCGACTATTGGTGGAGCACCACTTTTAGCTGCAAAAAAATTAGATGCAACGTAGACCATTGCAATCATTGCTCAGATGATAATTATTGTGATAGTTGCAAAAGTGGATATGATTTACTTGTAGGCAATTGCTACGAACCAAGCAGTAGCAGCGGCGGGGGTGGAGATGGTGCAAGCTGTAGCTGGGTACTAGCATATTCTTGTCCTGGCGGCTCTTGGCCAGAATATGGCCACCCGGGTACAGCAGATTTTTGCTGGGAGAGTGATAGAGGACAAACATCTCAGCACGGGCGTTGCGTAGGAGATGGCCACGTATATGATACCGAAACTTGGTGGGAGTGTATATGCCACTAGAATAAATTTCATGTTAATTTTTGTATTTTGATGTGTGCCCTATTTCATTATCAACCTGGGCACTTTTTTTATTATTTTTTTATATTTTTCTCTGTGCACTTAGCGAAAGGCAATGCAGATGGTTTATGATGAATATAGAGAATAAATTTAAAAATGCATTGGCTTGAGCTTAGTGCACAGACTTTTTTGGTTTTCGTACATAATCTTCACGTTTAGGGATGTTCACTTTTCTTTCTTTTGAAAAAAGTCAAAAATATTTTTTAGCAAATTGATTTTATCAATTTGTCCGCTTTCTTTTCTTTGTTCAATCGCCCATCAAAGAAAAGAAAGCGGACGGAAAGAAAAGAAAGAGGACTCGCACCATGTGGGTTGCTAGGACGTGCACTAAATTCAACATCATCCCTTCCGGGAACTCGCTTCGCTCAGACAACCCTCTCGGGATGATGTTTCATTAAGTGCACATGGAAATTATAAATGCTCCGATATGTCACCCTGAACTTGTTTCAGGGTCTGAGGAGTTTAGAATGTAATTTTATAATTTTACTTTATGTTTGTTGCTTTACCTGGTCAGATTCCGAAACAAGTTCGGAATGACACATGGTTGCTGAGTTTCGTCATTCTGAGCTGACTAGAAAATAGCGTAAGCGTAATTTTCAGATCTGCGTGAGCGTTTCAGGGTCTCTTCACTTTGGATATTTCTTTCTTTACAGATTGCGGGTCGGGGCCCGCAATGACGGGGTATTTTATACGCAATGACGGGGTATTTTACCCGCAATGACGGGTGGGTTTTGTGAGTTACCATACCTTATCAGACCCAAAGCCCCCTAAATTTTTTCATACCCCTTCACAAATTCTCTTGCCTCGTCTTTTGTTCTAATCTCCCCTGAAATCTGCGCAAGAACCAACTTTTCCATAATTTCGCCGATTTTTTTGCAAGGCTTTAGGTTTAATATTTCCATAATCTCGTTTCCATCAAGCATGCTCTTTGGCGATTTTACAATATCTTTAATATCCAAATAATATTTTTTTAAATTTTCAAGATGATTTAGCGCATCTTGAACCATTTTTTCGCTCACGTCAACTCCAAGCGCACTCAACCTATCCGCACGGGCAAGTTCAATTACATCAAGCGTTTCATCTCCCATTTTTCTTACAAACCTTGCAAAAGCCTTGTTTTTATTGTCCCCGTTGGTATTATTGTTACAATTAATCAAAGATGCAGGGTAAATATGATACCTTACAAGTTTTGAAACATAATTTATCTGCTTATTTGAAAATTTAAGGTCTTTTAATTCCTTTTTAACAAGCTTTTCGCCTTCAATGTCATGTGAAATGAACCTATGGCGGCCCGTATCATCAATTGTCCATGTTTTTGGTTTTCCTATGTCATGGTAAAGTGCCGCAAGTCTCAATAGCGGATTTTTGCTGTTTATATTTTTTACCGTTTCAATCGAATGATGAATTAAATCAAGGTGATGATGAGAGTTTTTTGGAATCTTTTTAATCTCACCTACAAATGGAAAAACAATTTCCAAGACCCCAAGTTCATACATTTTTAATAATGTTTGAGATAAACTATCGCCCTCAAAAATTTTAATTATTTCATAATTTATTCTTTCTTTAGCGCTTTTTTTAATCAAAGAAAAATTTTGTTTGGTAAAATTTAAAAGCTCATTATCTGCCCCAAAACCCAAAAGCGACATAAATCGAAAAAGGCGAAGAAATCTTAAAGGGTCATCTAAAAAATTATCCAACGACGCTGTTTTTAAGGTTTTATTTTTGATGTCATCAATTCCACCCAGAGGGTCAATAATTTCATTATTTTTTATATCGTAAAATATAGAATTAATCGTAAAATCCCGCCTTTTGATGTCTTTTATTATGTCGTCATTAGTTGTGGAAGGAATAGAAGAAACATCGAAATAATTTTTTTTATCTTTTAAAACAACACGATAAATTTTATTTTCGCTATCAAGTTCAATAAAAGTTCCATCGAGCTTTTGGGCGATTTTTAGGGCAAGGCTTTTGGAATCAATACAGACAAGGTCTCTATCAAAGGAAATTTTACCATTTAAAAAATAATTTCTTAAATATCCGCCAACGAGAAACACGTGCTCTGTTTCATCTGTTTCATCATCGAGCACCATAGTTTTAAGGGAATCTAAAATTTCATCTTTAAAATCAATGCGCATCGCTTCTAACCCTTTTAATCCTTTTGCAATCTTGAGACAATGTTTGAAACAGCAGCAACAACGGCATTTGGCGCTTTATAGATTAATTTTCCCAGAGTCGCCAATTTATAATTTTGATTTTTGAAATATTCAAATTCATCTTTTGAAAACCCGCCCTCAGGGCCTATTACAAGAGCAATTTTGGAGTTTTTGTCAACATCGATTAAAGACTCATCAATATCGCAATTTTGATTGCATTCGGCAAAAATTATTATATTTTCTTTTTTAAATTTTGATAACGCATCTTTAAGCTCCATTACGGGATGAATGAGCGCAATATCTGCTCTTTGGCATTGTTCAAAAGCGCCAAGGGCAATTTTATTCCATTTTTCAAGCTTTATTTCATTTTGTACGGTCGATTTTTTAACACTCGTGTTGTCGCTAATTACGGGGTATATTTCTTTAACCCCCGATTGAGTTGCATTTGATATTAAAAGATTCTGCGCATCAGTCATTAAAATTGATTGAATAAGGCAGATATTATAATTTAAGAATCTGTCGCAAAAGGATTTTTTGATGATTTTTGAAATAAGCTTATCTTTTGTAATTGAGACGATTTTTGTTTCATAGAGAGTTTTTTCGCTGTCTATAAAATCAAGCTCCTGATTGATTTTAACCCTTAAGACTTTCGTTAAATGGAAAAATGTGTCATTGCCCGATTCTTTTGATAACTCGACAAAACCATTGATAATATTATCTTTTTTAATTAAATAATGAGGCATAGCAAACTAATTTTATCATAAAAAATAAAATTTCTAATACGAACAGAGGATATTTTCACAATAGCGCTAATGCGGCTAAAATGTGCAATATAAAAGCGAAAGCAGGGTTTTCTTATACTAAAGTATGAAACAAACACAACTAAAGTATGAAAAAATTTTTACGATAAATCAAATATCAAAAAAAGGAGAGAAAGAAAATGCCTGTAACATTAGGAACGAACATACCATCCTATAATGCACGCGTTAAGTTAAACAGCGCAGTAGACAATCTGACAAAAACAATGGAGAAATTGTCGAGCGGCTACAAAATCAACAGAGCCGGAGATGATGCGGCAGGATTGGTAATTTCACAAAACATGGAGGCAACAATTCGAGGCTCTAAACAAGCCCAAGCCAACATCCAGACAGCAACAAGCTTTTTAAGCGTTGCAGAAGACGGAATGGTCACAATCGGAGACCATCTTCAAAGAATCAACGACCTTTTAACCAACATGGCGAACGGTACAAACGACATTGATTCTAACACCGCAGCAGTCAGAGAAATTATCGAACGTCTTGAAGAGATAGATAGGTTATCCGAAACAACAAATTTCAACGGCCGACAAATGCTAAACGGCTCCACAACTGACATTGTCGTCCAGATGGGCTCAGACGCAAGCGAATATTCGATTTTGGATATTTCAAAAGCCCTAACCAATTGCCATGTTGAACAGTTAGACGTCGAATTGCCCGCATATTTAAACCCCGACGCAAAAATAAAAGATGATGATGTAATAATTCCGGTAGAGGTGAAACAAGATGACGGGTCTTATAAAACGGAATGGTACAAACAAGATGCCACAAAACATCAAAGCGAATGGGAAAAATGCGATGATGCAGGAACTGATGAAGAAATTGCAAAGCTTGAAAGCGCATTTGACCCAAGTAACACAAATTGCCGATTATATATGGCGAAAGTTCAAGATTGCATCGCCGATTTAACCGCAAAAAGAGGTCTTTTGGGCGCTTATGAAAACAGAATGCAAAGTTCTTATGATATGATGTCATCAAGAATTGAGTCGCTGGAATCAGCCAAAACCGTCTACACTGATACCGACATTGCTCAGGAATCAACCGAAATGACAAGGTTACAGATTATGCAGCAATTGAATGTTGCGGTATTATCTCAAGCGAATATGCTTCAACAAACGGCTCTGCAGCTTTTGGGCGGCTAAAAAAATATTAGTTAATAAAATATACTTTTTTCTCTCCGTAAAGGTGTCGGCGAAGATATTTGCCGATGCCTTTTTAATTCTTTTAAAAGTAAGAGTATATAAAAAACTATATAATTGAAAATTGTTTGCCTTTTTTAATTAAAATATCTATCGCTCTGTCTAATTGATAATATGATAAATCTTTCATGGCGCATAACCTTAATCGGCAGAGTTTTCTTCTTGTTGCGGGATAAGTCACGATATTTACATACAATCCTTCATATCTTAATTCCTGATACAATCTGAATAATTTTTTTTCATCATATATCATAACGGGGATAATTGCGCTTTGAGAGTGCCCTGTTTCAAAACCCGCTTTTTTTAATCTGTCATCTAAATATCTTGCTTTTTCTAATAACTCTTTTCTTCCGGCTTTATCTTTTTCAAACAAATTAAATACTTCAATTAGCCCTCCTGCGATATTGGCGCTTAATGCCGTTGAGAAAAAATATGTACGGGCATAAAGCCTTAGATATTGTATTACTTCTTTTGTTGAAGCACAAAAGCCCCCAAGGCCTCCTGCGGCTTTAGATAACATCCCGACATTGAGGTCAATTTGCCCTAATACTCCTTTAGCTTGAGCGCTTCCTCGCCCCGTAGCGCCAACTATACCGAGCCCATGGGCATCATCTACCATTACTTTGCAATTATATTTTTTAGCTAATTGCACAATTTTATCTAAATAAGCAATGTCGCCATCCATCGAAAAAACGCCATCGGTGATGATTAATCTTCCTTTTATATCATTTGGGATTTTTTCTAAGATTCGCTCTAAATATTTCATATTATTGTGGGGATAGACTTTGATTTTTGCTCCCGATAATTGGCCTCCGTCAAAAATTGAAGCGTGGTTGGCGCTATCGTTTATTATTATATCATTACTTGAACATAGCGCCGTTATGACGCCAAGGTTTGTTCCATAGCCCGAAGGAAAAACAATCGCATCTTCGCAATTATAAAATTTTGCTATTTTTTCTTCCAATGTTCGATGGAGATTACAAATGCCCGCATAATTAGAAACAGCACCCATTCCCATTGAAAATTTTTCAAGAGCTTTTCTGGAGGCACGAATGACTTTTGGGTGATTGGCGATATTTAAATATGAATTTGACCCGAGCATAATAACATCATGGCAAAAGCCGTTTTTTTCTTTTAATTTCATAATTGGGGATAATTTATCAAGACAAATCATCCCCAATGCTTCACTCCCCGTTAAAACTCCGCTTTTTAAGACAATGTCGAGTCTTTTTGTTTTTTCAAAAATATCTTCATTTTTTAATGTTTGAGAAAAATTTTCAAATTTTATGTTTATCGACTCGGGTTCGGTTATTATCATTATTTGATTTGCTCCGTTTAGTTAAATTCAGGATATAATTTAAATTAATTTTTCTTATTGTTTTTTTCAATTCGACAACAAGCTAATATCGTGCTAGAATAAAGATATTTCTAAGGAGCAAAAATGTCATTTTCATTTGAAAAAACTTGTTTTGATATATATAAATCAATTAAAGCCGAAACTTTTGAAAAAATTGTACCCGTTATCGATTTTACAAGAAAACTCAAAAACAAACCTCAGATACCCTTAAAAGAAAAATTGGCGCAAATTAAATATCCGACATTAAAAAATGATGTGATAATGCTCCATGGCGTTTCTGTCGGGGAGATTTTGTCTTTAGAAAATTTGGTTAAAAAAATAAAAGAATTTTATCCTGATTATTCTCTTGTAATAACCGCAGGAACAAAGACGGGGCTTGAACTTGCGCAAAAGAAATATGCTGAAATTGCAGATTTTATAACATATTTTCCGCTTGATATTTATGGAGCGGTTGAAAATTTTTTAAATGCAATAAGACCTTCTGTCGTGCTTATAGCCGAAACGGAGCTATGGCCCAATTTTAGCGATTGCTGCTATAAAAAAGAAATCCCTTTATATTTAATCAACGCAAGAATTTCAGATAAATCCTATCCGAGCTATAAAAGAATCAAAAATTTTATAAGCCTTGTTTTAAATAACTATAGCGGGATATTTTGCCAGAGCGAATTAGACAAAGAAAGATTTATTGAGCTTGGCGCAAAAAAAGAAAAAGTTCTTGTTATGAAAAATCTCAAATTTGAAATTGAAAAAAAAGACTGCGATATTGATTTATCAGGGGAAAACAATAAAATTTTTATTGCAGGTTCAACCCACAAAGGCGAAGATGAGATTGTTTTAAAAACATATAAAAAGCTCAAAAACAAAATCCCGAATTTAAAATTAATCCTTGCCCCGAGGCACTTAACAAGGATGGATGATGTTATAAAATTATGCCAAAAAACAAAAATTAAATTCGGTCAAAGAACAAAAAACGACACTTTTAAAGATAATGACATAATTATTTTAGACACTTTAGGAGAACTATCAAAAATCTATTCAATAACAGACGTTGCTTTTATCGGCGGAAGCTTTAATAAAACGGGCGGTCACAATCCTCTTGAAGCGATAATTTATTCTAAACCAACCCTAAGCGGCCCTTGCATAAAGAATTTTAAAGACATCTATTCGATTCTCGAAAGGCAAAAAGCCGCATTTGTCGTTAAAAACGAAAAACAATTTTATAAGATTTTAGAAAAACTCTTAACCGACGATATTTTCTATCAAACAGTTTCAAACAACTCTAAAAGATGTTTTATCGACCAGCAGGGCGCAATGAAATTTGTTTTGAATAAACTGGGAGAGATTCTGGATTAGCTGTTAAATAGCGCAATTGGCTTAGTTTATAGCCCGCACAAGAAGGTGTAGTTGCACCGAGTCAGATTGCGCGGGCGTTAAGTTATCGATGAGAAGCGGAAATGTATTTAAAAAGCCCCCCGACTTTTAAAAATCAAGGGGCTTAAAAAAAATTAAAATCTAAGCTTCGATTTGCGTTTGGGTTGTTCTGATTGATTCAACCCCGCCTTTGGCATTTGCCAATCCTTTTTCTTTAAATTTTCTGACTTGACGTTCTAATTTGTCACAAACTAAATCGATTGAAGCATACATATTTTCAGCTTTTTCTTCAACCCTAATTGTTTCACCACCTATCTTACAGTTAATCTCTGCTATATGAGAATCACTAACGGAGGGGTTTTTGATTACTGATAGAACCGCATCAATTGCATCAATTTGTTCAAAATGACTTGCAACTTTGCCTGCTTTTTCTTTGACGTAAGCTTTGATGGCATCGGTAATTTCGATGTTACGTCCGTTTACATGAATGTGCATAAGTTTTCTCCGTTTCTAGCGCAGATTGTCTCCATCTCGCTTTTCTTATTATACCTCATTTTTGTTTTTTTATAAAGATTTTACAAAGAAAATTAAAATTATTTTACTTAATGTTATAATTTTTTATAATGGAATAAAAGCATTAATAATTTAAAGGAAGCCTAAAAAAACTATGAAAAAAGATATTTTTAATTCTCAAATCGCAAATATGCGAAATTATATAATGTTTGAAATTAAAGCAAGGCAGATTGAATTAACCCAGATGCTTAAAGAAAAAAACAGAAGCCCGATAGCTCTTTCTATGGGTGCTCCGATTGATATGGTGCCTGATTTTGTCGTAAAAAAAGTAAATGAATACCTTAAAGAGCCTTCCTTGCATACTTATTCCACTCCAAAAGGCGAAGTGAAGTTTCTTAACGCCGTTCAATACTATATGAAAAAAAGATTTAATGTCGAATTAGACCCAAAAAACGAAATTTTTTCTCTCATCGGTTCAAAAGAGGGCTTATCAAATCTCATTCGGGCTCTTGTTAATCCGAAATATGAAGAAAAAGAAAAAGATATAATTTTAACTCCGACTCCGGGGTATGCTTCATATATCCAAATGATTAAAATTGCTCAAGGTAAAGCTTTTGGCGTTAAACTGGCAAAAGAAAATAACTTTATGCCAAATTTATATGATACGCTTGATGAAATTAAAAAAGAAGGCTTGAATCCTGATAATATCAAAGCTTTAATAATAAATTACCCGAATAATCCTCTCGGGTGCAATTGCAGTCTTGATTATCTTTCTCATTGCGTTGAATTTTGCAAAAACCAAGGGATTGTGCTAATTTCAGATAATGCATATTGTGAATTATATTATGATGAAAGCTACAAACCTCATTCTATCTTTGAAATCGAAGGGGCAAAAGATTGCGCAGTTGAGATGTATAGCTTTTCAAAGTCTTATGCAATGACAGGCTGGAGGCTCGGGTTTGCCTGCGGAAACAGCGAAATCATTACGATGTTATCAAGAATGAAATCGACCGTCGATACGGGGATATTCAAAGTCCTTCAATATGCGGGAGCGGATTTATTGGAAAGTGAAGAAGGGCAAAAATATATCGATGAACAAAATATCAAATTTAAAAACAAAATCCAAAAGTTTGTCGATGGCTTAAAATCACTGGGCTACAATATCGAAATGCCAAAATGTGCTTTTTATCTCTGGCTTGAAATACCCAAAAGATATGATAATTGCGAAGATTTTGCAAGGGATATGCTTGAAAAATCAGGAATCGTTATAGTCCCCGGAACTGCATTTGATACAATTCATAAAGAAGCAAAAAGATATTGCAGATTGTCGGTTGTGGCAAGCGATGAGGATTTAAAAGAAGTCATAGAGCGCATGAGGGCTGATGGGTTTTACTGGGAATAATCATTAATAAATATAAAAATCTGATGGAAATTGTTGTTGAAAATAAATCAAGCGCGCCTAAGGAATATTTAAAAGTATTTCATAGTGAAATAAATAATCTTGATGAAAAAATTAAGAAAATAATTGTTGAGCTTGGTTTTAAAATAGTTTTGGCTGATAAATTTTGTGATTTAATTGATAGCAAAAATATTGATAAAGAGCTTCGCTACTACAAAGAAAATTATCTTGAAAAAGTTCAAAAAGACACGATAAGAGGGCTTTTAAGCGACGATTATCGAACAATTTTTGTGTTTTATAAAACAGCAGCAAAAGAAACCTTAGGCGCAATTTTATATCACGAGATAGGGCATTTAATTGATTATTATAAATATAATTTTAAAAAACCATATTTTAGTTCAAATCCTAAATTTATAAATGCTTATAAAAAAGATTTGAGCGCGAATTGGGATAAAATAAAAAACGATAATTGCTTTAGATTAATTCACTATATTCAAAATTCAACCCCTAAAAAAGCTTCCCGCCTTGCCTTAAACGAAACTTTCGCCCATTGTTTTGCAAACATTCACAATAAAATTGACGATATTGATATAGTTAATTTATATTTTAAAAATTCAAAACAGGTGGTGTTTGAGCTGGTTCAAGATTATTTTAAGATTCTCAAGTTTTGAAATACTTCATGCGGACAGAAAATTACGCTCTTGCGCTAAATTCTCGCCAGTTTAGAATGACAAAACCCGGTAACCATGTGTCACCCTGAACTGACTAGAAAATAGCGCGCAAGCGTTATTGAACTGACTAGAAAATAGCGCGCAAGCGTTATTTTCTGTCCTCTGTGAGCGTTTCAGGGTCTGAGGAGTATGGAATTATATATCTTATTCTTACATTGGTCAGATGCTGAAACGAGTTCAGCATGACACTATGCAGAGATGTAAGCCACAATACTTCGTCATTGCGAACTTTACAAAGCAACAGGCGAACAACGAGCCTTGTGAGCCTGTATAAGTAAGCTCTATAATAAAAAATCCTTCCGAATGGAAGGAAAAAATAAAAAAGTCCCCGATTGGGACTAAAATGGTTGCGGGAGCTGGATTTGAACCAACGACCTTCGGGTTATGAGCGATTATCTCTAGCCTTTAAACCGACGGTATCTTTCACGAACTGCCACGAATTTTAATTTATCATCTCGACATTTTTTAACTTTTCACTATCTGAATTATGATTTTCCAACATCATGTGCAGACGAATGTGTTACAATTCATCCTTTAGCGATGATTCAGGTAAATTGTTAACTTCATCGACAATTAATTTGTATGTGTAATATCTTTCTTCTTCATCATTCAAAAATTTAGTATTCGAAAACCAAATTAGTTTACTATTTAATATTCCATTCAAACCGTTTGAAGATGTATAGTGAATATTGCAGAATTATCATTTGATATTTTACTATTCAGTTCTTGTATAAATTTATTATATAACTTTTCGTACATATATCCTCTAAATCACTATATTAAAATTATCTATTATTTTTTTGAAACAATTATTTTGAAATGGTGTTAATATCTGGCTATCTTTATTTGGACTATAATCTATTACATTTATATTTTCAATATCACTATACTTATCTGCAGAATATTCTTCTTTTTTTAGTGTAGATGTAATTATAACTTGCTTATTTAAATTTTTAAAACACTCAATCATTAAATTTTCACGATTTGTAGATATTTCGCCGCCTCTATAATAATCAATAATTATTGGGAAATCATGCTTTAAACAATCGTTTATGGCTAAAGTTCTGCTAAAATAATACTCTTGTTCATCACTCCCCGAATATATTAGATTTTTTGTAGTAAATAAATCGGAAAATATATGTTTTCCTTGCTTATCAATATATTTATAATAATAATTCATTTTTTCAATAATATTATTTTTGAGGTTTTTATATTCTTCTTTAGATTGTTTGTTTTGTTCTTCATTTGTTTTAACAGAATTTTGCATTTCTTCTAGTTCCTTATTTAACAGGGATAATCTAGTATCATATTCTTTTTCTGAAAGTATTTCATCTTTATATAGTAATATAGTTTGAAATTCTTCTGGAATTTCTGTTAAAGTCTGTTTTAAATTATCTTGCGCCTTGTTTATTATTTGGGTATATTCATCAATTAATTCCTCTTTCTGATTGATTTGATATTGGATAGACTGTATAATTTTATTTCTTACCATAATATTACTAATATCAAAAGTCACATCGTTGTTAGTATACAAAATTTGGTCACAACCACATTTTTTACATATAATCTTACCGACATTAATTTCTTTATTAAGTGAAATTAGTTCACTTAATAAATTTTCCAATTTATATTTCCTATTAATTTCATTTTTTCTTTTTCTTTTATTTTCCGATATTTCTTTATTAAATCCTTTTATTGCATTTTGAATTTCTTTAATATCAACTTGGTCCTCATATTTATTTACCCATTTAGATAAATTGTTGTTATCTTTTGTCAATTGCAAAAGTTTTTTGGTGTTAAATATTTCGGATTTTATTTCTAAAACTTTATTTTTTTTATTTTTCTGTTCTAAAGAAATATCCGAGATTAAATTACCTGACATTGAAGCAAGCAAGTTTTCAAAATCTTTCTTGTTATAGTATCCCGAGTTAATAATATTTGAGGTATTACGTTTGTCTTGACCTACAAAAAAAGTTTCATATATTAGACTTAAATCAGCAATTTTTTCATGTCCATCTTTTACTATTCTAGGTAAAGGACTTATGTTTTTGTCTATAAAATATTTTAATTCTGTTGCGGAATTAAATTCGTATAAGTTTTCATTATATTTTATAAAAATTGTAGATTTATGTCTTAAGAATTCTAGTGCTTTGTTATTTAACTCTAATTCCACATAAAAATAATAATTATTTGGTAAAAATCCCATAGGAAATGCTGGTTCATTACCTAAAGCATACATCATTCCTTGTATAACAATAGTTTTACCCTTATTATTATCATCACTAAATATTACATTTACCCCATTATTAATTCTATTTTCTATAAAAGATTCTGTTTTGTTTCCAATAGCAATTCGTTTTATTATCATATTTATTCCTCATTTTGCCAACCATCTTTAATTAGTGAAATTAAATATATTATTGTTAATTTAGATAATTCATTGGGAAATTCTATTTTTAAATTTGAAATAATATTATATAATCCTTCAGATGAATTTTTTAAATTCATTTTTATTGTATATATTAATTTTTCAAAAAATATCCAAAATAATTTTTTGTTATTTTTATCAAATAGACAACGAGCAATTTCCGAATTAGCATTTTGTATAATATCTTTTCTTGTTTCTGTATCAAAATCTTTGATACTATCTAAAAAAGAATTTGGGATAGTATTCAAGTTTTTAAACAAATCATAGCCAATAAATCTATTTATTATTAGTGCATCAAAATCTACTCTTTTAAATATTTTGTTTGTTTTGGTAATTTCTGAAGGTCTATTTATGCTACAATTATGAATTGTTATATTTTTAAAAGAAGTTTGTTTATCACGGATTTCATCAAAAATATCTTCGAAAAATTTATCTTGTACTATATTTGTCTTAAACTTAGTTATGTTTTTTACATATTCACATTTTGACTTATTCCCAATTACAAAAACTACTTTATTTAAAAAATTATTAATATTACCACTGTTTATTGGCGTTTTATATCTTCTCTTATATTCTTGTTGTAAACCTTGTTGTATCTTTTGATGATATTTTGCTTTGAAATTATTGAAACAAAAAATTTCTTTGTTTTCATTATTTAAATACATATCCTTTAATTTAGGCATTAAAAATATAAAATATTTAAATGGAAAGTTGTGTTCATAATTATGAAATAAAGTTATTAAATGGCTCCCTATTTTACTTGGATTTAATGATTGAACATTTTTAGATTGCACATCCCATAAAACACTATAATTTTTATTGCATCCTGTTACATCATTAAAGCAATCAATGGCAAAAGTCTCTATATTATTACTATCTTTTCTAAAGGACAATAGATATAATAATGCTTTTGTTTCATAATCGTTGGCTTTTTGATTATTTTGTTCAGTTGTTTCAAATCTGTACATGCTACACTTCCACAAATTTGATATACTTTATCCCATATTTATAATACATGGTAAACATCTACTAACAACTAAAAAATATATATTTATTTTAAATATATTTCCTCTAATTTTTCCAATTCCTGTTCAACAAAGTCAGGTATCACATGTCCGTAAATGTCTAATGTTATTTGAATACTTGCGTGTCCGAGAAGTCTTGAAACGACGATAGGTTTTATTCCGCTTTCTAATGCTCTTGCTGCAAATGTGTGTCGCATTGCGTGAACATTACGGTGTGGAATATCAAGTTTCTTTTGTATCTTGCTGAAATTATCTAAAAATGTTGCAGTATCTGTAAAATATCCGTCTTGTCGCGGAAAAACCAAATCGTATTTATAATAATCTTTTCCAATTCTATGTTTTAAAACATCCTGCTCTTTTTTGTATTCTGCTAATTCCTGCATAATTTGGGGTAAAACTTTTATTGTCCTTGTTGATGTTTCTGTTTTCGTATTATGCACAAAGCCAAGTGTAGTTTTGTTTTTGGCAGTAGTGCTAAAATTCTTATTTCGTTGGACTTGTTTATTTACTCTTATCGTATTATTTGCAAAATCTACACAGTTCCAAGTCAAGCCCAATAATTCGCCTGCCCTTAAACCTGTATAAAAATCAAACTTGATTGCCATACCATAATAATTATTTTTGCATTCTTCAATAATTTGTTGCTGTTCTTCTCTTGTAAAAGCTTCTACTTCTTTCTTACCCTCTCGCCTTAATCTCACGTTCAATAATGGATTTCGTATAATTATACCCTCTTTTAGTGCAAAATTTATTCCGCTACTAATTAAAAGATGAATATTTTCAACTGTTTTTACCGATAAACCTCCTTTGCCGTCAATTCTTCCATCTGTATACAAATGATTATAAAAAGTTTGTAAGTCTCTGCTTGATAATTCAGACAACAAAATATCTCCTAAATGTGGTTTAATATGTCGCCTTATTATCATTTCATAACTTTGACTTGTAGATGTCCTTAATCCATGTATTGCAGAATTATAAAACCAATCATCAAAAAATTCTCCAATTTTCAAGCCGTTTGAACTTACATTTATACCGGCATGATGTTTATTGATTAAATCTTTTAGTTTTGCTATGACTTCTTTTTCGGTCTTAGCTCTGCAAGTTTTGTATTTTCTCTCGCCATTTGCATTGTAACCGATTACAAATTTACCTACCCAATGACCTGAACGGCTTTCTTTATATACACAACCCTCGCCATTACTTCTTCGTTTTGCCATTATGCAACCCCTCTTGCAGCTTTTATGAAATTATAAAAAGTATTTGGTTTTAAATTCAATATTTCACAGGCTTTTTTAGCCGTAATTTTTCTTGTTTTCCATTCATCGTAAACTTCTTGCCAATTTGCAGGCTTTGATATTTTCTTCCTGCCTTTATATTTCCCCTCTCTTTTAGCGATAGCAATTCCGTCTTTTTGTCTTTCTAATAAATTTGTTCTTTCAAATTCATAAATAGCTCCAAGCATTGTAACCATTAATTTGCCACTCGGTGTACTTGTATCAAATTGTTCTTTGTGACTTACAAGTTTTACATCTTTTTTGTTCAATTCTTCTATAATCCACAATAAATCTTTTGTGCTTCTTGCAAGCCTTGAAAAATCTTTGACATATACAGTATCGCCCTCTCTAACATAATCAAGCATTTCCATAAGTTTAGGTCTATTCGTATCTTTGCCACTTACTTTTTCTTCAAAAGGTTTGTCAATGTTGTATTTTTTTAATATTTCCCATTGACTATCGGTGTTTTGTTCTGATGTGCTTACCCTAATGTAAGCAATGTTTTTCCCTTGTGTAGTCATTATTTTGCTCCTTTTTATGTGTAACTTTTGCATTATTGGATATTGATGTTTATTTGTAAAGGGTTTTGGGCAAAACTTGTTTAAAAATACTAAAAGTAGCCCTAAACAAATACTTTTCAAATGGTTGAAAGTTGTTGGTTTAGACTATAAGCTATTTAAAGACATTTCTTAATCAATTTTTATAAATTTGGTTGATAAAAATAGACATATTATCTGCGTAATTATGAAAAATTTTAATTTTTCTTATAAATTCCACATTGTATATAATTTTCTTTTCTTCTCGCACCAATCATTTATCTCTAATGAAATCTTTAAATAACCTTTTGCCCTCACAAATTTTGATTTTGTAAATAATTATTTAAAAACTGTTTGGAACTGTAACTATCAGTGCATTCTGGCATATTTCAATTAACGAAATTGTTGATGATTGCGTACACAACATGCGGGGGGATTTATCATATAAAATAATTTTTTATATAATTACACTAAAATTCCGACAATTGCTCATTTTCATATTTTTCGATAGGTTCGATATAATTTTTACGCATTTTTTTGTGAAAATAAGTATGCTCATTTCCAAATTTTAAATTAAGTTTTACCTGTCCTTTGAAATCAAAATCAATTTCGCCAGTATAATCTTCTACATACCTTATAGAACTTGACTGTCTGATTACATATTTTATATAATACAATGGGTCTGTAATCATATAATAATTTGCTGTCGCACTATATCCACAAATGTTATTGTTTATATCATAATCATATTCAATATCTCTCCCCCACCAATTTGAATTACTATTTGGATATCTTTCTCGTATTCTTGTTATAAGGTAGTTTGATAATGCAGTATAATCTGATTTGCAAATTAAAATAATATGCAGATGTGGTTCAATTTGCTCAGGAATTCCTGCTCGTTTCGTCTTTGATAAAATTTTTCTTTTAGGTCTATGTTTACCTTCTTTAACAAGCACAACCTCCGCATTTCTTAAATTAGTTGTACTTATTCCAATCATTGCGGTACAAGGAATATTATATTTTTTTGAGTATCTTATAATATTCATTCTTAAAGTATCGGCTTCCCTCGTTGCTTCTCTAACTGTATTAAATTTAACCGAATGTTCTATCCTTACAAACGCAAGAGCCATAAATCTACCTCCTTTTTCTTTACTTTGTTTAACTTAAATAACTTTTTATGTTTATATGCGTATATTTTATATTTTTCATATAAAATATATCCTCTTCCGAATTCATCAACTTCAAAAATTTTTTCAAAATCGTCTAGTTTATAAATAAAATCAATAATTTTTTGCCATAAATATTTACCAGTAATTTCACTTAAAGCATAAATTATTTGTAAAATAGAAATTTTATCTGTGTTTTTAACTGATTTAGCATATTTCCATGGAATATGATTATATTGTCTTGAATAATCAAACAGGCAAGAGGTTCTTTTTGTATGAAATCCTAATTTGTGTCCGAAATAATTTTCATCAAAAGTCATAAATCTTTCTAAATCCATAATTAAACCACCTTTCCACGATTTTTATTTACCCACTCAATAAACTCATCAGCGACAATATAAATTTTCCCGCCGATTTGTATAAATGGAAAGTCGTTTAATTTGCATAATCTATAAACCGTATTTATACCGATTTTATAAGTTTTAGAAAATTCTTTAACTGAATACAAATTTGAGTATTGCCGTCCATTACCATTTTGCTTGATAGTATTTTCTTTGCTATCAAATTCTTTGCTCATAAAAAGCTCCTTTCCTTATTGCCCTAAAGTTGTACACATAACTCCGTATAAGGAAAGGTTTAATAAACTAATCTCTACAAACTAAATATTAGCGGGCAATAAATTTCTACTTTCTTAACCCCTCAATACTCAATATCGGAGTAGCCTCTGTTTGATAACCGAGCATGAGGTTAGGACTGCTGGGGGATATTTATGTATTGGAAATACCCAAAACTAATATTCAGTTTTCAATTTGCAACATATAGTGGCATAATAACAAGTTTCATGAAGACAGTCAAGAGGCTTGGTTAAATGAGAAAAGTGTGAAAATAAATTTAAATTTCTCTTGTGGTGATGTGTTCGATATAAATTTAGTTTGTTACAAAATTTAATATAGTATATACAAAATTTGTCTTTCGCTGGAAAACTCCGCTAAATTCTCCACACTAAAATTTCGGTTTTGAACGGCATCTAATAAAATAACCATATATTGTTCAATATATTCATCAGGGTTTTAAGGGATTCATTTTATGATATTGCTTTTACATATAAACTATTTGTTTGTAACAATAAAATTGTAAGTTTTTACAATGCTTTTATATAAATCAATATTGTTATATTTAAAAGAAATTTCTTTTGCTTTTTGTATATCTTCTATTGCTAAATCCTCTTGTCCTATAAGAAATTCTATTAACGCAATGTTATTGAAAATATAAGCATTTTCTATAACTTCATATTTTTCATTAATATCAAAACTATTTTTTTCTATAAAATAATAATATTTTCCTCTTTGTTTATATGTATCTGTAAATGTTTTATAGTCAGAAGTCAGCAGTTCATATAAGTAATTTCTTGATTTTTTAAATTTGTTTTCCGAAAAATTTTTGTAAGATTTCCCCGCTAACAAAGGCAATAAATCCATTGATAGCTTATTTTGTGACGGATTTTCAGAAAAATCTTTTATATTATATTTTTCAAAAATTACATCCGCATTATTGATATAACCTAATTTAATATCAATATTAGCTTTTAAAATATCAATTATAAAATTCTCATGGTATTCATTTGTCTTGTATAAACTTGTTCCATAGCTGGTGGTATTATATTCCTTTTGAATACTATTTTTCAGATATAAATTTAGAAATTCTTTAGCTTTCTGGTATTCTTCTTTTGTATAATACGCTAATGCCAGATTGAAATAAGCTTCTTGTAATTTACTGTTTATTTTTAATGCCTCATGAAAGTCATTAATAGCATTGAATAATTGATAATTTTCAAGAAAATATACTCCTCTGTTATTATAACTTTCAGCTAATTTATTGCCACTTTTTATACATTTCGCATAAAAATCTAAAACTTTTTCATTCTTACCCTTTTTAATGTTTTCACTTATAAGTGCTAACTTGCCATATTTAACCATAATAGGAAGAATAAAATATTTTAGTTGAGTTTCCTTTGAAAATTGTATTTTATCTTGCGTATAATCGTATATTTTATCACCATTAATAAGTTTATCATTGCTTTTAAGCCCTAAACTAATGGCTTTATTGTAATCTTCTATCGCACCTTGCAAATCATTAATGTTATGCCTTGCCAAACCTCTTTCGTAATATATACTTGAATTATTTAGTTTATAATTATTGATTGCAATATTATAATTTTTTATAGCTTGAATATAATCATTATTTTTTAAAAATGCAAATCCGCTTATTCTATAATACTCGCCAAAACTATTATTTAGAGGAGCAACATATTCAAGGCCAATGCTTGCATATTGAATAGCTTTTTCGTATTTCTTTTCTAAAATAGCCTGTTTACTTAATTGCATGTAATCTTCTTTTATATAATTTTCATTTTGAATTACCCATTGTCTTTCTGCAATTTTTTTTATCATAGGAATATCGCTACCATCCATGAACATTTCCATTGGCTGAGTTTGAATGTTAATATTAATGGTTATATTATCAGCACTTAATACTGGCGAAATAGTGTATGAATATATGAAAGATAATACAATTGCGGTTCTCAATAGAGATTTCATTTGCACCTCATAAAATTTAACAATTAAGTTTTAAAATGTCTTTTAAGCCTAAATATCTGCTATATTCGAATAATTTAATTATATATAAATTATAATACCTATATTTAAGTAAGTAAATATTTTATTAAATTATATAACTCGTAATACCTAAATTTAATTGTAATTGTCAAAGAATTATAATTAAAAGTGAGGTAGATTATGCAAAAGATAAAAGCTGATGAACCATTTTATCAAATAAGCCAAGCTGCAAAATTGTTAGGTATTACAAGTGATAGGTTAAGGACTTATGAGGAAGAAGGTTTAATAAAACCTTATAGGGCTAAACATACTCAGGAGGGTAAACGATTATTTAGTCAAAATGATATTGAATGGTTGACCATGATTAGAGATTTAATTAAATTAGGTGTTTCTATTCCTACAATTCGTATTTTACTGGTTGCAAAATTTCCTACAAATAATAATAAACTAAAAGAAAAAGATATAGAAATTATTGAATTGATTAAAAAATTAAAATCGCACGCAGTTTATTCAACAATATTTAAGTAAATTTAAAAAGTCCAATTTTCTTTTTCCATAAATTGCTCTAAATTACAACACTCCACATTGAATTTTTGACAAATATAAGCAATCTTTGGAGCATGTTCTTTGATTTTTCCTGTATTTGCATCGAATCCGTCAATCGTTTGCTAGTTTAGATAAAATCTTTGATTTGGGTTTTTGAAACCGAGAAAAATTCTACAAGCGAAAACTTTTGTCCGCCACCACGAAATCATAAATCACAACGAGAGGGGCTATATGGGGTGGTTTTTTCTAGAAGCTCTTATACCCTCGGAGAATGTTTTTATTAAAAATTTTCTTTTTGCATCTGCAACGATTGGAGATTCTGCTATTATAAAATCTGATGTACTTAATGCTAATTTATTAAATATTTCAAAAGTACGAGTGTTTGGTCTTTTATAATTAGGTATGATATAAGCTACAAATTGGGCAAAATATACAGCGTATGCAATTTGCGTTTCTATTCTTGTTTTCATTATATAATGCACATTGGTAAAATCGTTTGGTTTGTCTTCCGATAAAACAATAACCTTAAACAGATTCTCATTTTCCTTATTTCCTTTTAATATTTCTAACGCAATATCCTCATATTTTCCTAAATTAACTACACCATTAAAGCCACATTTAGAAATTGAAGCTCTCCATATTAAAGCAATAAAAAACTTTCTTATTTTATCATAATCAAACTCTTCTTTTTTGTAATGATATACTTTAATACCATTCCACTCCGTTTTCTGCTTTTTGGTATCAATATTTAGTAATAATTTATATGCTTCTTTGTCATATTGCCCAAGAATATTGTCGCAATCACCACACAAAATCTCTTTATCATAAAAACCGCATTGCCAATTCTTGTAAGTTCCGTTTTTGTGTATACCTTGATAAACTCCGCTAGAATCTTTTATATAAAAATTACGTGGTAAAACATGTGCTTTGATTAAATCTTTATCCTGTTTGCAATAGTAACAATATCCCATAGCCTAATTATATAAAAATAATACTAATTGTTACATAACTTATTCAATTTTGCGAAACTCGTTAAAACTATTCAACTCAAATTATTCTTGTAAAGAAACACATGGTTTGATTATTTGAATCATTTAGTTTGATTATTTCGGCAAGATAATTTTAAATTTTTTATAATAATTTATAAAATAATTTACTTATAACTTCCGACTTTTCTTCCGTATTTATCATACTCGGTAATTCTACCCGATGAATCTTTTTTGAACGAGCCTGTCTTAGCCCCGTACTTATCATATTTTGTTGTTACACTAATGTTGAATTAAGTTGCGGCACAGGAACTTATTCAAACGCCGATTTTGTTTCAGATACCATCGAATTTAATGTTAATTTTATAAGAGATTTTGGAGGAAATCCTAAAACTGTATCTGTTGTTTTTGCACGAGGTGACAGTATGGCAGATAAGATTGAATCCGGAGATGCTCTAATTGTTGATGAATCTAAAAACTACATAAACAACGGTAAAGTTTATGCCTTTGTTTATGATTCTGAATTGTTTTGTAAGCAATTAAAGAAAACGGCTGACGGAATAACGGCGGTTTCATTTAATAAAGAATATGAGCCATTTGAAATAGACAAAACAAAACAATTTGCAGTTGTTGGGCAAGTTATAGGTGCAATGAAAAGGATATAAATATGAAAGAATACGAATTGATTATTCAGAATTATCTATGTGGAAGAGAAAATAAAACAGGATATGGCATATACGAAATGATGCAAACACTATTATTATTTGAAATTAGCTACGAAACAATAAACAAAAGAATAATAGGAAATAAATTTGATGTTTCCATTCTAAATAGTTATATGTTACGGAATATTTTAAATATTGGACATACTTATACTCAAATTAATATCTTGGGGAAATTATTTGATTGCGGAAAACAATCAGAGAATGCATTAACATTGACAAATTTATGGAAAAATGTCAAAAATATTCTTCCACAAAATAAACAATATCTTGAATTAAAAGAATTTTTTGCAGGTTTATTTGAAGATCAGCATTTGAAAAATATTAAGGAGGCACGAGATAAAGTCATTTGTCACAATGATTCCGATGCAAGTAAGAATATAGAAATAGACATTAGAGAATGTGCAAAAAAAGCATTCAATGTTTATAACTTGTTTAACTCTTATCTTGTTAATAATCCATGTGAATTTTTAGATTTGAGAAGTGAAAGGTTATTGAATGACGAACTTTCAACTCTTTCTTTACCTTTTTTCGCAGATGAAAACTCAAAATCTACATTTAAAGAAAACTATTTAAATGTATTGGATGATTTGGGATTAAAGTATCTTACAGAAGCAAACATTATAAATTTAATGAATATTGTAAACATCAAATCTAAACCACAATAGTAGAATGTTAGCCTATGTCCATATTTGACATAGATACAAAATAAAATATAAACATGAAAAAATTTATTCTTATAGCATTTATATTATTTTTAACATCTAATGCTCAGGCTTTTGAATATGGCTATACGAGAAGTGGATTTAAATATGTTAAACATCAACATTCAGAATCCTCTTATCAGCATGCTTGGTGTTCTAAACATTGTGGTGTAGAAGAATATGAAAATACAGATTTAACAAGAGTCGATTGTTTAACTAAAACACATGCAGTTGAATTTGATTTTGCAAATAAATGGGCAGAAAGTGTCGGTCAAGCTGAACATTACGCAAGAATGACAGGAAAAAGAGGAAAAGTCGTATTAATTCTTGAGAATCCAAGAAAAGAAAAAATGTATTATAAAAGAGTCAAAGAGTTAGGAAAAATCCATAATTTTGATGTTGAATACATAACTCCAAGAATTTTGCATTTAGATAAAAACGGTCAATGTCCTTATATTGATTGTAAATGTCACAAATTAAAATAATTAAAAATATTATTGTTATATAATTTTATCAGGTGAACAAATGACTACGTTACTTATAATTTTAGTTTTAATAACTCTTTCAAGTATCAGTAAGGATATAATAAAACTTGTTAAAAATATAGATGATAATGATAAAAAATAATTATTTATAACTCCCAACCTTTCTTCCATATTTATCATACTCTGTAATTCTGCCGGAAGAATCTTTTTTAAATGAGCCTGTCTTTTGTCCATATTTATCATAAGAAGTTGTAACCCCATTTGAATTTGTTTTGTAACTCCCGACTTTTGATCCGTATTTATCGTATTGAGTGGTAGTTGAACCATTTGTTTTGAAACTTCCTGTTTTAGAGCCATATTTATCATAAGAATTATAACCGTTTGCAGTTTGTTTATAACTTCCTGTTTTTTGACCGTATCTGTCATATTGATTTATAGTTGAACCATTTTTCTTGTATGAACCATTTTTTTGACCATAAGCATCATAAGAATTAGTTGTACAAAAACCAAAACTTGCAGTTAAAAACAAAATAAATAAAGTTAGTAGAAATCTTTTCATAGTTACCTCTTGTATTATTATAACGATTAAATCAGAAAAAAGTTTATACTTCCCCTATATATTATAAACGGACTCTATGTCAGATTAGGTCATAATTAAAATATTGGTGATAAATTTTTACAAACAACTATTTCAGGCATGTTCATGGTAAGATTTAACCATGAGAAGTGAAAAGGGTATTGATGGTAAAATAAAATACAATACTGATGTAAATATCATCGGTAGTATAAAGGAATTAAATGTTATTCAGAAAGCATTTGAGGCTTATTTTGCTGAAAATGATAGTATTGATTCCCTTATTAAAGATAGAAATGAGTTTGTATATAATACAAATAAAACGACTTCACGTATAGCATCAGGAATAGAATCAGCTTTTATAAAATTTAAAAACAAAGAACATTCCGAAATATACAAAATACTATTTACTAATAATTATTCTACCGAATTGCTTAATTATGCTATATTTTTACAATTTGCAGTTAATAATGAATTGTTTTTACTCATAACTAAAGATGTTTTTATTAAAACGTTAATGAGTGGCAGAATTGGTATAAAAACAGATGATATATATAGTTATATTAAAAATGCAATTGAAGCTGGCATAATTACAGGAGTAAATTGGTCAGAATCAACCCTTAAAATAATTCCAAATAAATACTTGAATTTTATGGGAAAATTAGGATTTATTGATGCAAAGAAACACTTAGTTTGATTATTGGGATTACTTAGTTTAATTATTTCGGCAAGATAATTTTAAAATTTTTATAATAATAAAAAGCTGATAAATTAATTATCAGCCTTTTACTTTTTAAGATTTATTTAACTGCAAATTTAAAAATTACCACCAGTTAAAAAGACTTTTTCCTTTATCAAGAGTTTTTATTTCTTCTATATCTTGAGCGGTCAATTCAAAGTTTGTTATTTCAAGATTTTCAATCATCCTTTGTTTGTGCATTGATTTTGGAATAATTATAATACCCTGTTGGTATAAAAATCTTAGAGCGACTTGAGCGGTAGATTTATTGTGTTTTTGAGCAATTTTATTCAATATTTCATTGTTAAAAATGTTATTTCTTCCGCAAGCCAAAGGCGACCAAGCCTGATGAATCGTGCCGTATTGTTTTTCTAATTCTCTAAGAGCATTCTGCTGTCTGAAAACATGTGTTTCTACTTGATTTATTGCAGGAACAACGGAACAATGTTTAACTAAATCAATGAATCTGTCGGGCATAAAATTTGATATGCCGATAGCTTTTACTTTCCCTTTTTTATAGGCATCTTCCATAGCTCGATAAACCTCTTTCACGTTTCCCATTGGTTCGTGCATTAAAAGTAAATCAATTTGTTCTAGTTTTTGTAAAGATTTATCAATGGAATTTATTGTATCATTGTAGGCATAGCATCCCCATAATTTAGTTGTAACAAAAATCTCATCTCTCGCTATGCCTGAAGCCTCAAGAGCTAATTTGACTTCTTTTTCATTTTCATAACATTGAGCGGTATCAATATGTTTGTAGCCGACACTAAGAGCATTTTCAACAGCCTGTTGTGTTAAAGAAGGGGCTGTTTGGTATGTTCCGTAGCCAATTTGTGGGATTTTTACTCCGTTATTTAAAGTTATCATAATTTTTCCTTAATAGATGATTTCTTCTGTCGATTTTTGCTGATAAAGTTTCCAATAAATTTTTGCAATATTATCGGGTGCAAATTTTTCATCAGCACCGATTGTTCCTGTAATCTGAACAGTTCCTATGTAAACACCTTTTTCTTTTAGAATCGGACTATATGCTTTTACCATAGCTCTTAGGGCTGCTTTATTCATAGATAATGGCAGATAACCATAATAAGGATTTATTGCCAATCCTCCGCCCGTAATTAAAATAGTGCCTTTTTTGTCTTGAAATTCTTTTGTGTTCACAAGTTCTATGCAGTTATATGCTGATATTACATCTGTTTTATAACGCTCAGAGAAAAGTTCGGGCGAAAGTTTTACATCTTTATCTGCAACAGTTACACCGACATTAAAGAATAAAACATCGGGAGTTGAATATTGCTGAATCAGTTCTTCAAATGTTTTTTTAAAATTTTGAAAATCCGATACATCTGTTGCCTTTGTATAAACTTCAAAGCCGTTAGCCTTAAATTCTTCTGAATAGTTAGAAAGATTTTTTTCGTTTCTTGATATAAGGACAATTCTAAAATCATTTTGTGCAAATATTTTAGCTACACTATTTCCGAGCCCTTTTCCTGCTCCTATTACAAATATTGTTTTTTTCATAATTTTTCCTTAATTTCTTGTTGCTTTCATTTGTGCTTTTGAGTATCTGTCCCCTACAACTTCGATTTTGTCAATTTCAG
>CANQLG010000031.1 GCA_947624645.1 Candidatus Gastranaerophilales bacterium | reverse complement strand
ACTATGGGCTTTAGAATTGCTCTCGGCAAAGATGAAAAAACTGAAAAAGTTAAAGCCGATGATAATATTAAAACCGTATCAAATAAAACTGATGAAAAAGTTTTGAAAAATACAAAACAAACGGTAAATGAAAAACATCACACCTTTATCTATAATTGGATGTTAAAGCTATCTAACTTTTTTTGTAAGCCGTCAACACCAAAAATTAAATAATATATGCTTCAATGCAAAAAGGAACAATACATTATTTCAAAAACTAAATTATTATCATTTTCAAGAATGTAATAATTAGTTAAAATTTAGCATACAAAAAATTCTCATAAAATTAAGCATCGGCAGCTATTTATGCTGACTATAATTATGGCTTTCTTCAATTAACTCCATAATTTTATCATCAGAAACAGATTCATCAAGAATTATACTAATCCAATATTTTTTATTCATATGATAAGCGGGATAATAATGTTTTTGTTTCAGCAAATTTTCTATTTTTTCAGGTGCCAATTTAAGATTAGCAACCTCTATTATTCCTTTTTTGTTTTTTTGGAGTTTTCCTCTATCCACATCTAAAACAGCAAGATACCATTTTTTTGTATCGGGATTCCTAAAAATGCCTGAGCCTTCAAACTTATCCCATAAAAATTCAGGCTTATTGTTGTATTTTTTTATAATCAGATTAGTTATTCTGTTTGATTGAGGATAAATAAAATAGTTTTTTGAAAAGCAGTTATTTCTTATATCTTCAAGAATAATTTCATATTCGGATTTAATCTCACCGACGAAAGCACCTTGGTTATTTTCAATCCTAAGCGGTAAAAATTCATCATTATTTTCCATATCAAAGACTTTACCCTCAATACGACCATTTTGGTTTATTTGAATTACCGCTTTAAACAAATTATCTTTAAAAAGTTTTTCAATTATAAATTTATTATTCTTTTTTTTAAACCCGTATTTTTCAAGTTTTTTTTGTTCGGGCGAAAATCTGTTAAATATCTTTTCTTCTATATTCATAAATTAATTTTAACATCAAAATTTGAATGGCAGCATAATAAATAATATTGCCTTTTTTTTTGATTATTGTATAATAATTGTTGTGAATAGATTACAGGTTGTTTCTGCTAAATATTCAATAAATTGATTATTTTTTTGCAGAGTTACTAAAGAGATTTCATGACAGAGTGCAACTTCAATTTTAAGTATTTAAAAGATAATTCAACACCGGGAAGCTGGAGACGAGGCTACGAATACCACCAAAAAGAACAGGTGGCATCATTTGAGGTCGGAAAAACAGGAGTTAAAGCTAAGGTAAAAGGAAATTTTAAATCATTTTATGATGTCGAATTAAAATTTAAAAAAACGGGAGTTGAACCGACTTGTTCTTGCCCGTTAAAAGAAAAATGGTGCAAACACGCAATAGCGGTTGCTTTTAAAGCAATAAACGAACACGTATATGATGAATTTTTAGAGCGAAGATTCAAAATTAAACCCGACTATTCTGACAGTGAAACTCAAATGAATGAAAACCCTATGGGCGGATATATATTTCACTTTAACGCAAAAAGACGCCAAAATTTCTTTTCTGTTTTGGTTATGGACAGAAACTCGGGTAAAGTAATAAGAGATTTAGAGGGAATATTAAAAGCAGTTATAGCGGCTCAAAAAGCAGACGAAAATTTTGAATTAAATAATTCTCAAAAAGTAGAACTTGCCATATTTCAACAGTTAATGAAAAATTCACGATTAGATAAAAAAGCAGGCTGGTATGATATTCCGATAGCTAAATTTGACGGATTTTTCCAACTTTTATCAAAAGCCGATGACGTTATTGACGGGAAAACAAAAGATAAGCTTGTATTTTGTCCCCAAGAGTGGCAATTATCTATTTCAGTTAATTTTTCCATGGTAGGAAATGTTTTATTATCACTATATTGGAAACGTCCTGACAAAGAAGATATAATTCCTTTTGAAGAAGTAAGATATTTTTCACGCCAATTAAAATGGGGCAGATATAAAAATAAAATATTCCCGATAAATATAGCATTATCTGCATTGCCTCAAAATCTCATAAAATCAACTTTCACTGATGTAAAAGATGCGGACGGAGCAAAGTTTTTATATGAAGAATTACCGAAACTCAGAGAGCTTATTCCTTGTGAAGTATCTGAAATCATAGATAAATTAACACTTGAGCAAAAACCTCCCATTAATGTTGTTACAATGGGGCTTGATTATGACGGAGCTTTAAAGGCAGAGTTAGAATTTGACTATGACGGCACGAGAGTTGCATATTCAAAACTTGCTTCAAAAAGTCCTTATGTAACAATAAAAAAACCAAAAGAAGACCTTTTATATTGGGTAAAAAGGAATATTGCCCACGAAGAAAGCGCATATCAAATGCTGTTAGCCTGCAAATTTGCGCCGATGCAGACAAATAACCTTGCAATCGAAAAAGAAAATGCAATAGATTTTTATAATTACTACTTAAAACGTGCCGGTGACGGTTGGAAGTTTGAAGAAAAAGACGATATGTCTTTCTTTAAATTATCACCCAAGCCTTTTGAGATGATTGCAGATATTGACTTTTCACTTGATTCTACCGATAGTTTTGAAGTTAATTTATATGGTAAAGTCGGCGATGAAGAAATATCTTTTGATGAAATTTATAACCTTATTGTTGAAGGCGACAAATATTTAAGAGTTAAAAACTATGGTTTTGTAGAAGTCCCGGGACAGGATATATTTTCTATTTTAAAATCATTTAATACATTTGATGTTTATAAAAATGAAGACAATAAATATATAGTAAAAACCTTTAGAGCAGGGCTGTTATCCGAAATGCAAAATTTAGGCTTTAAATTAAAAATGAGCAGAAGATTTTCCGCATTTTGGAAGCAGATATCAACATTTTCAACAATGGATAATGCACCATTGCCGAAAGACCTTAATGCCGAATTAAGAGAATATCAATATAAAGGCTTCAGCTGGCTGTGGTTTTTGTATAAGTACGGATTAAACGGAATATTGGCAGATGATATGGGGCTTGGTAAAACATTGCAGGCTTTGACATTATTAGAAAAGGCAAAGGAAAAAGACAAAAAAGCGCCCAACCTTGTTGTTTGCCCGACATCAGTTGTATTTAACTGGGAAAACGAAGTCCAAAAGTTTATACCTTCTTTAAAATGTTTAAAATTAAGCGGAACAGAAAGAAAAGAACATTTTAAAGAAATACCGAAATGCGATATTGTTATTACAAGCTATGCGCTTATAAGACGTGATATAGAAAAACTTAAAAAGTTTGAATTCAGATATATTATACTTGATGAATCACAAAATATTAAAAACCCCGAGTCCATAACGGCGAAATCAGTTAAGATGTTGAACGGGCAGCATAAATTAGCATTATCCGGTACTCCGATTGAAAATAAACTGGAAGAACTTTGGAGTGTATTTGACTTTTTGATGCCGGGATTTTTGCTTAATTTATCCGAATTTAATTACAGATATGTAACTCCGATTGTAGACCGAGGCGAAAAAATAGTTGAAAAACGATTAAAATCACAAATTTATCCTTTCATTCTACGCCGTATGAAACGTGATGTAGCAAAAGATCTTCCTGATAAAGTAGAAAATATAGCATACTGCGAGCTTACTCCCGATCAGCATGATTTTTATCTTGAAGTGCTTGATTCAACAAAAGAGGAACTGTTCAAATCAATTGCGGAAAACGGACTTGAAAAGAGCCGTATGAGTATATTCTCTGCGCTTTTAAGACTCCGCCAAATATGTTGTCACCCAAGACTCTATGATAAAGATAATAAAAAAGGCATAGAAACATCAGGAAAATTTGAACAATTAAAATCAATGCTGGAAGAAATTATCTCGGAAGGTCACAGAATACTCTTGTTCTCTCAATTTGTCGATATGTTAGACATTATAAAAGAGTGGCTGATAAAAGAGGGCATAAAGCACGAATACTTAACAGGTTCAACCAAAAACAGACAAGAAGTTGTTGAAAGGTTTAATACAGATGAGACCATTCCGATATTTTTGGTAAGTTTAAAAGCAGGCGGTACGGGTTTAAATTTAACCGGTGCAGATTACGTAATCCATTATGACCCTTGGTGGAATCCTGCCGTAGAAGATCAGGCAACCGATAGAGCCTACCGTATAGGTCAGACTAAAAAAGTATTCGTTTACAGGTTAATTACCAAAAATACGGTTGAAGAAAAAATCCAAAAACTTAAACAGGATAAAAGAAACTTGGTAGATTCCGTTATCTCGGTTGACAGAAATATCGGCAAAACTCTTACTTATGCTGATTTGCAAGACATTTTCTCTATTGATTAAATTCTTCTTCGCCAAAATCTAATCCGTATAAATAAAATCTATCTAATGATAATAAATTTTCTTCGGGTATCTTAATCGGTTCAGAGCTATCGTGAGGATTAACCAATGTTACAACATCATCTTCAATATCGCTAACTCCATATGCATGAGGTCCTATAAGCTCTAGTTTGTTTCCATCAACATCTGTGACCGTCTCAGGATTCATTGTCGCAAATACCAACATTGAATTATCATTATTTTCTTCAAAATCTTCCATTAGTTGATATGTTTTTTGAGAAGCTTCTTCAATATTCGGTATATATATATCTTGGATAAAAGAATTTGTAGGTACAATTATATCATTATTTTTATCATTGGGATTTTCAAAATAAATATATGATTTATCTCTGCTCAAACCTTTTGCAGTATATTTACCGCCTTCTTCCAAACATAATTCTTTCCCGTCTCTATCATAAATACTGTATGTAGCACAAGGAATAAATGTTTTTCTTAATTCACTATTAGGTTTTATAACTGTATCAGCTATTTTACCCGTTAACAGATATGATACGGAAGAAGGATTTACTCCGTTCAATTTGTCTTCAAGATTAGATGATGAATAATTATCAACTAAATCTCTTAGTGTAGGGTCATCAGAATCATTAAAACATTTTTCCATAGCCAATTCCAAAATCGTCATATCATCATCACCACGACTATATACTCTTTCTGTTTTGTTATCGCCATGAAATTCTTTTGCTTTTTCTAATTCTTCAGGAGTTACGGTATACGTTTTGTCTATGCCTGTAAAGTATACTTCATAACCTTCTGTATTTCCGTTTGGAGCTTTTTTTATTTTAATTGCATCATTTATAGCCTTGGCACCATCTTCCGTTAACGAAAGCGAATATACCGATGATAATAAGGCACAATCACCAATATTTCCTTGGCTAAATGGTTCATCTATTTTGCCGTTCGCATTACCTGAGGAAGATGCAAATATTGAACCATCATTGTTTGCCCGTGGAGTATAATCTGCTAAATTACCATTATTTCTATAATTACAGGAAAAAGAATCAACTCTCATTTGTTTATCCTCTATACTATATATATATAAAGTATTTGTTTGATAAAAAAATGCTCATTTTTTTATTTTTTTTACAATTGACTTTAAAAAAAATATAATTATATATAAAATATGTTATTCGATTTCCTAATACAAAACCAAGAATGCTCACATTCAAAAGTTCCTGTTGATGTAGAACAAGCATATTGTCCTGATTGCGGAGCTTTGGTAAAAAACAAATGGTATATCCTAAGATGTTCGTGCTGCAATATTAAACGTCACTCTCACACACGATATTCCGAAATCCTGCCTGATACCAAATACTGCCCTAATTGTGGCGGAACAGATTTTTATATTCAAGAATCGGACAGCATAAATTTTACCGATATAAATTATGCAATATTGAAAAAAATTGTAATATCCCAAAATAAAAAGACTATAAGTCAAATTTGGATAGAAAAGGAGGATAATTTAATACAAGAGAAAAAACTAATAGGAATCAGGAAATGAAGGACAAAAAAACAGCCCTTATTCGGGGCTGTTTTCTTTAGTTTTTTCTTTAATCTTATATATTAAACTATCAAGTGTTTCTTGGGCTTTATCGTTATTAACCTGGCAGGTGCCTGCATTTATATGTCCTCCGCCTTGATATTCATACATCAAAGCCCCAACATCTATCGGACAAGAACGATTTATTATTGATTTTCCTACCGCAAAAACCGTATTTTGTTTTTGTTTTCCGTAGAAAGTATGAATTGATACATTACATTCGGGGAACAGTGCATAAACCATAAATCTGTTTCCGACATGAATAATTTCTTCATTTCTTACATCCAAAATTGCAATATTATCGTCCAATGTTGTACATCTTTTAATTTGTTCCGAGAATTTATCTTTTTCGGAATTATAAAGTTCAATCCTTTCACGAACATCAGGATCTTCCATAATTTCTGTTATTGATTTTTGAGAACATAAATCAACAAGTTTTAACATTAAATTGTAATTAGAAATATTAAAGTTTCTGAAACGACCCAGACCGGTTCTGGGATCCATTAAATAGTTTAGTAAAACCCAGCCTTGCGGATTCAAAACATCCTCTTGACTAAAACTTGTGCAATCCGCTTTATCAACAGCATCCATTAAATCATACAAAGAAGTAAATTTATCTTCACCTCCGAAATATTCATAAATAATTCTTGCACTTGATGGAGCAGCCGGCTCTATAATATAATTTTCTTTTACTTCTTTGGTTCTGACCGCTTCACTTGAATGGTGATCAAATGCCATATAAACACCTGATGAATAGGGTAAACTTGCAGTTATATCATGTTCTGTTAACTGAATTTTACCGTCTTGAACATCTTTCGGATGTACAAATTTAACTTCTTCAATTAATCCTATGTCTTTTAATAAAGCCGCACAAACTAACCCGTCAAAGTTTGACCTTGTATATAATGTATAAGTCTCGCTCATATTAACCCTCACTAACTATCTTAATTCAATAATATCATTTTTTTTTATTTTTGACTACTTCAAAGAGTTGATTAATTCATCAACAGCTTTTTCCTGAACGGTAATTTCCTGTATTCTGTTTTTTGTTTGTTCTATCAGTTCGGGCTTTGCGTTAGACATAAATTTTTCATTATTGACTCTTGCAAGCAGACTGTTTTTTTCCGCTAAAAGTTTTTCCAGCTTTTTATTTTGACGTTTTATTTCTTCATTAATATCAATCAAACCTGCTAAAGGAATTATTATTTTAGAATTACTTACAACGGCTGATGCTGATTGTTTTTCAGTCTTATGGTTTTCATCAACATATTTTATATCTACAACTTTTGCCAAATGGTGGATATAAGCTTCTACTTTTTTAAATATATTCTCTTCACTATTTTCCGCAAGTATTTCTATATTAATTGTAGTTGAAACAGGTATATTAAAGCTTTGTCTTACGTTTCTTAAAGATTTGATTGTTTCAAACACAAGCTCCATTTGAGTATTTTCTTCCGTAAATGCCAATTTATTTTCATATATCGGGTATTTAGAAAGCATTATTGCCTTTACATCATTATTTTTTGGCAGTAATTGCCATATAGCTTCGGTTATATGCGGCATTATCGGGTGTAATAATCTCAAGGTCATATCAAGAACATATCTTAATACCCTTTGTGTATTGAGCTTTAAGTTCTCATCACGAAGCTGAATTTTTGCTATTTCCACATACCAATCACAATATGAATTCCAGAAGAAGTCATATAAAGTATGCGCCATTTCGCCTATTCTGTAATCTTTTATATTATCGTTTGTTTCTTTAGCCGTTTCATTTAATTTATTTAATATCCATTTGTCGGCTAATGTCAGGTTTTCAAAATCAATATCATTGTTATCAACACCATCAAGATTCATCAATACAAATCTTGAAGCGTTCCAAATCTTATTGGCAAAATTTCTTCCGTATTCGAATTTTTCATCATTGATTTTAATATCCTGTCCGCCGTATGTACAAAGTGATGTTAAAGTAAATCTGAGCGCATCACATCCGTATTTATCTATAATTCCGACAGGGTCAATTGTATTACCTTTTGATTTAGACATTTTTTGCCCGTTTTCATCACGAATTAATCCGTGGATATATACGGTAGAAAATGGAGCTTTTTTGGTAAATTCTTCACCCATTGTAATCATTCTTGCAACCCAGAAGAAAATAATATCAAAACCCGTTACAAGAGTAGAGGTCGGATAGAATTTTTTAAAATCTTCGGCATCCGTATTAGGCCAGCCCATTGTAGAAAACGGCCATAATCCCGATGAGAACCAAGTATCTAATACATCGGAATCTTGTGTATATTTACTGGGGTCAGGGTTTTGTTTAGCAACAACCATTTCACCGGTTTCTTTATCATAATAAGCCGGAATTTGGTGTCCCCACCACAATTGGCGTGAAATACACCAATCACGAATATTCGTCATCCAACCTAAGTAGTTTTTTGTCCAGCGTTCGGGTACAAATTTTATTTTACCCGATTCAACCGCCTCAATAGCTGCTTTTGCTAATGGTGCCATTCTGACAAACCATTGTTCGGACAATAACGGTTCAATTGTTGTATTACATCTTTGACATTTACCTACATTGTGTTCAATAGGTACAATTCTAACCAAACTGTTATTGTACTTAAGAAGATCAACAGTCTTTTTACGTGCTTCTTCCCTTGTTAAACCTTGGATATCAGGATGTACTTCCGCACATCTTTTCATTTTTCCTTCTTCATCAATTACCCAAATCGGCTTTAAATTATGACGTTTACCTACTTCATAATCGTTAGGGTCGTGTGCCGGCGTAATTTTTAATGCACCTGTTCCGAAGGATTTATCGACGTATTCATCTGCAATAATCGGAATTTCTCTTCCCGTTAACGGAATAAGGACTGTTTTTCCTATTAAATCTTTATATTTATAATCATTAGGATTAACAGCAACCGCAACATCACCGTATATTGTTTCAGGACGGCTGGTTGCAACAACAATTGCTCCCGGTTCATCTTTCAATGAATAACTAATCTCCCAAAGATTACTCTTTTCCGTTTCATAATCGGTTTCAATATCAGATATGGCGCTCTGACATCTTGGGCACCAGTTAACTATATATGCACCTTTATAGATAAGATCTTTTTCATAAAGTTTCACAAATACTTCTTTTACTGCATCAGAACATCCTTTATCCAACGTAAATCTTTCTCTTGAAAGGTCAAAAGATGCACCAAGTCTTTTAAATTGGTTTAATATAGCGCTTTTATGTTCATTAGCCCATTTCCAAGTTAGTTCAACAAATTTTTCACGACCAAGATCAAAACGGGTTTTACCATCCTGTCGTAAATTTTTTTCTACAACATTTTGAGTTGCAATCCCAGCGTGGTCAGTCCCCGGCATCCAAAGTGTTTCATAACCTGACATTCTGTGATACCGTACCAAAATATCCTGCAAAGTTCCGTCAAGTGCGTGTCCCATATGCAACACTCCCGTAACATTAGGCGGAGGTATTACTATTGAATAGGGTTCTTTTTCGCTTTTTGCATTGGCTTTAAAGCACTCATTATCTTCCCAAAACTTATATATCGCTTCTTCCGTTTCTTTTGCACTATATACAGTCGGTAAATCTTCTATCTTAGTCAAACTCATTATATTGCCCTTTTATATTATCATTATTATAATAATATCATACGATATAAATTTTAAACTTAAATAACTATATGAAAAATTTATTTAAAATATTTTTTGTCAATATTATTGTTTTATTTTTTTTATTGTTCGTCATAGAATTCATATGCACTTTCCTTAAATTTAGACACATAAAAATTTTTAAACCCGACATTAATTTTCGAAATTATATATTTTCTTTAAAAAAATATTCAAAACAATACCTACAAATAGACGGACATCCTAATGCCCAAGCTTGGGAAGTTATCGTTCCAGCTTTGGCTAAAGAATTAAATCTTTAAAAAAGCCCCTTTAACGGGGCTTTAAAATTATTTAATTAACGAATTTCCGCTCATTTCTTGAGGCTTTTCTATTCCCATTATATCAAGAACGGTAGGTGCTATATCACACAAAGCTCCTGTGTCTTTTAATTTTATATCACCCGCATTCATAACAAATAACGGAACAGGATTTGTTGTGTGTGCCGTATATGGAGCGTGAGTGGTTCTATCCTCCATATATTCTGCGTTCCCATGGTCGGCTGTCAGTACAACCGCAACACCTTTTTGTTTTGCCTTTTCAACGATTTTACCTACGCAAGTATCAACTGTTGCACAAGCCTTAACCGCTGCTTCCATAACACCGGTATGACCTACCATATCAGGGTTAGCGAAGTTTACCAAAATAAATCCGTATTCGTCATTATCCAAAGCCCCCAGAACTTTTTCGCAAACTTCAGGTGCGCTCATCTCAGGCTGAAGGTCATAAGTTGCGACTTTAGGCGAGTTAACTAATACACGAGTTTCAAGTTTATTCGGAGCTTCAACACCACCATTAAAAAAGAACGTAACGTGTGCGTATTTTTCCGTTTCGGCTGTTCTAAACTGTTTTATTCCGTTTTTATCAAGAACCTCGCCTAAAATATTTGTAAGTTTTTGAGGTTCAAATGCAACTGGGAACGGGAATGTTGCATCGTACTGCGTAAACGTTACATAATAGATATTTTGTCTTACCGCCTTGCGATTAAACCCGTCAAAGTTTTCAAAGTTTATGGCTTTAGAGATTTCTCTTGCACGGTCGGGGCGGAAGTTAAAGAAGATTATTGCGTCATTATCCTCTATACGTGAATTAGGAACATTAATAACAGTCGGTTCAACAAATTCATCCGTTACACCTTTTTCATAGGAAGCCTTAACAGCCTCAACAGCACTATCTGCCTTGTTACCCTCGCCTAGAACAAGCATATTATATGCTTTTTCTATCCTTTCCCAGCGGTTATCTCTATCCATAGCATAGTATCTGCCTGAAACTGATGCAACAGGAGGCAAACCTGCATCTTTTAATTTATCTTCAACTTTTTGCAAAAATTCAACCGCACTTTTTGGAGGTGTATCACGCCCGTCTAAAAATGCGTGGAAGTAAACTTTTTTAAGTCCCTGTTGATGAGCAAACTCAATTAAAGCAAGTATGTGGTCAAGAGAGCTGTGAACTCCGCCAGTTGATACAAGCCCGTACATATGCAGAGCGGAATTATTTTTCTTTACGTGTTCAACGGCATTTAAAAATTTCTCATTTTTAAAGAAACTGCCGTCTTTTATTTCTTTATTAATCTTGGTCAATTCCTGATAAACAATTCTGCCCGCACCTATATTTAAGTGCCCTACTTCGGAGTTTCCCATTTGACCGTCGGGGAGCCCTACATGTTCGCCGTCAGCAAATATTTGAATATTGGGTTCTGTTTTATAAAATTTATCTAAATTTGGGGTAGAAGCAACTTTTGTTGCATCTTTGGGACTGTCTTTACTGATTCCCCACCCGTCCATAATACAAAGCAAAACTCTTTTTGTCATAATGTTTCCCTTTTTTTATATCCTTATATTTTTATTATCCATTCTAAAAAAAAAACTTAAAGTGCCTGATTAAATATTTTTACTTGTTGTTTTTTGAGACAATTTTTGATTTATATTTATAAAATAAAAATCACTTTAAATACGATAAGTATTAGCCTCAAAGGATATTTAAAAAAATAAAAGAGGGTAATAATTTAAATTCTTATTATGCCGTATTTTATCCCTGCCACGACTGCCTGAATTGTATTTTTTGCATTTAATTTTTTCAACAGAACACGATAAATACTATAATATTCATAAGTATTCTTTATATTCATTTTTTCAATAATTTGCTTTCTACTAAAACTATTTGATAGCAGTAATAAAAAAATTAATTCTTTTTTTGTAAATTCTAATTTATTAAAAACATTTATATCAGTATTTTTATTTTTTATTTGAGTCATTTTTATCCTTTAATTTTTCTAATTATGCCATAAATAGTAAAAATTATCAATAACAAAATTTTATAAAAAATATTATTGTTAAATTATGAACACAATTAAGAAACTTTTAGGGAAAAGAATTAAAAAATTAAGAACTGCTAAAAAGTTAACACAAGAGGATTTAGCAGATATTTTAGGTACCGACCAAAAACATATAAGCAATATTGAATGCGGTGTTACATTTCCGTCTCAATTTTTAAATGAAATAGCAAAAGCACTAAATGTTTCTCTGCCCGAATTGTTTGAATTTGAACACCTTAAATACGATGCAAAATATAAGAAAAATTACATTATTAACTGCCTTGAAACTATTACGGAACCTGACTTAGATATTTTGTTCAGAATAACAAAATCAATGAAATAATTTTATAATTTTTTACTTGTTGTTTTTTAATATGGTAGGTATAATTAATTTATTCACTTTGAGGAAGAGTAATGTTATATTTAAAAGAGTTTAAACTGTCGTTTTTAAGATGTATTTTTCAATGAATGCCGTTTCTTTTTTTATCGGATTAATATTATGGAGATATAAATATGAAGAAGTTAATAGTTTTAACCATTCTAACATTAATTCTATCAATACAAACCACCGGTGCGGATATTATTTCACCTGAAATTTATTATTCAAAACAAGTTTATATAGATAAAGCAGGAGAAATAGTTCCCAAAAAACAGGCAGAACCGCTTTATCAATCATATTTCAAACAACAAGCCCAAAATGAAAGGTCATTAGTAAGATTTTATGATAATGATGGTAAAATTGGTTATAAAGATGAAAAAGGCAATATAATAATAAAACCGCAATTTCTGGCAGGTGATTTGAATTTTAGAAACGGTACTGCTGCGGTAAGAATAAAAGGTAATAAATGGGGAATAATAAATGAAAAAGGTAATTGGGTTATACTGCCAAAGTATGATTTAGTTTTAAATTTTAGTGAAGGTCTGGCGGGGGCCATTCAAGATAACAAACTTGGGTTTATTGATAGCAAGGGAAATTGGGTTATTCAACCCCAGTTTTTGGGTGCATTATGTTATACGTACGGAAAATATGATACTTTTAATTGGAAAAACCATATATGTTCTGAAAGAAGTGAGTTTCATGAAGGACTTGCCCCTGTTTATTACGATAAAATATACAAAGTTTATTTTGACAGTAATTCTTATACAGCTGTTATGCCAGAAAATTATCCTGTTGAACAACATTTATTAGATAAGGCTGTTTTTGGAGAAATAAAAGATAATAAATTTTATATTAAATCAAATATAACTGATAAGAAAAAACAACAGTTATCAAAAGGAAATTTGTATGAGATTTTGATTGCGGGTTATATAGATAAGCAAGGAAATGTTGTCATAAAAGGAGATTTTTATCCGGCAGGCGGGTTTTCGGAAGGTCTTGCTAAAATTAAAAAGGGCGAATACGGCTATATTGATAAAAAAGGGAAAATTGTTATCCCGCCTAAATACATAACAGCAAGTGATTTCCATAACGGAATTGCATCCGTTAAGATTCGGGATACATATGCGGAAAAAAATTAAATAGATACAAAGAACAGCAAGAACAAAAAAATAATGAACAAAAAAATAAAAAATCTTCATTGGCACCGCAATGTTGCTTATGCAGATTTAATTGATGACACAAGAGCAAAAAAAGAAAACAAAACGGAAACAGCAAAAACAAATATTTTATATACCTCATTAATTGCTTTTAGGATAAATAACCCTATCTTATACATTGTAGGAATTTATTTCTTAAACTACACCATGCCCATAAACCTAAGTGCCATAGCAAATATCCAAAAAAATAGAGAAGTTTTTTCATTCTGGTTAACAACTTTAGCCTTTATTATAGGGTGCAATACCTTATTTTCGGAGATAAAACTGACTTCCGAGCGTAGCCTTATAGTATTTGGTTTCGTTGTATTATCGGCAATATTTATATACTTTGGGCTCAAACTTATTTGCCGAAAAGTTTCATAATTTTATCAATCAGCCCCTCATCGGCACTGACGGCAAGGGATGAAGATGTATCCATTTTAGCTAATTTTTCTTTTAACTTTTCCGTATCGGGAGATAAAGGAGCTTTTGCTAGATACTTTTCATAAGATTCTTTTGCGCTTGATAAATCTTTTAGTTTTTCATAGCACAGACCTGTTTTATAATATACTTCATAGCTCGCTGTGCCTGTTTTTATTGCTTTTTCATAGTATTCAAGTGCGTTTTTAAATTCATATAAATCCGCATAAACATCACCTAAGCCCACAAGTGCAAAAGTATTGTCGGGTTCTTGACGTACAAGCTTTTCATAAAACTCCATTAAACTTGTTTTGTCGCCCGAGGCTTCATTAATTTTTATTATTTCTTTTATAGCTTCTGTTTTTTGGGAATCAAATCTGTGCGCATTAAGATATTCATTCAAAGCAAGCTCGTAATCCTGCTTATAAGAATAACATTTCCCCATATTATAGTGATATCCGTATGAGTCATCTTTTGCATCGCAAACAAGCGCTCTCATTTGATAACATAATGGATTTTGAGGCGAAACGGATTCAAATTTTTCAACATTTTCCAAACATTTATCCCAATCCTTGAGATTAAAATAATATTCAGCCAAAAGTGCAAAATAATTAGCATTTTTTTCATCTTTATTATCATTTAAAAGCTTAAGAGCCTGAGCGTTATCTCCTTTCATCAGGTATGCTTTCACCTTAGTATAAGGGCTTCTTGCATTTTCAAGTGCTTTATCATAATTCCCCTCTTTAATATAAAGCCCTGCAAGATACTCTCCAAGCTCATTAACAGCAGGAAATGCCTTAACTCCTCGTTCTAATACATTAATGGCTGAAAATCTGTCATCTATTTCACAATAAAGGTCTGCAAGCTTATAATATATCGCCATATCGTCTTTTTGTTCCAATATCCTATAATATTCATCTATGGCGTTTTGGGTCTTGCCAACATATTCATATGCCTTTGCAAGCAAAAATCTTGCATTTATAAGCTCATCTTCTTCGGTGGTATTACTTATAGCTTTTTTATAATCATCTATTGATTGCGGTATCTGCTGATTTAATACTTTATATTTTGCTCTTGTTATATAATATTTATATTTATCGGTGTTTATGTATATATCTAAAAGTTCAGAATAACCTACAATAGAATTAGGGTCGACTTTTACAAGTTCTTCCCAATATTTTTTTGCTTCATCTTTAAGTTCCATTGTTTTTGCAAGAAGTGCTGTTTTTTCAAGATATTCAGCATCATCTTTCAATTTATCATAAGCATTTTTCAGCATTTCGTATGCTTTATCATATTCTTCACTGTCTATAAGCGTTTGAGCTTGCATTAAAACCGCATTATTACTCATATTTTTCCCTTTATCCCTAACGTATTTATATATATCATAAAGTAAATTTTTTTTAAATAAACCGTCATATTATAAATAAAAAGTATAGATATATTATCGTATTCCAAACCGTGAGTAGAAAAATTTTACAAGTGAATCAATATCTTTTAAACCACATACATGTTGTATCGCAAGATTTTTACCGTACAGAAAATTATAAAAACCAATTTGGTAGTTTTCCTGACAAGCTAAATCTACCCAAATATTATCGTGTATACGTCCTTCCTCATAATCAGGTATATTGTCTTTATAGTAGGGAATGCAGCTTACAAGTTTATTTATAAAGTTTTTTCTGCCGTTGTATAAAAGATAATTTTTTCGTGCATCATAGTTTTTATAGTTATTAATAACTTTATATAAAGTATCAGCTAAGGCTTCAGGTGTAAATTCTTCAACAAGTTCTCCGCTGTTTCCGAAAAAAATCGGATAATTTCCCCTTGCCCATTGATTATGCTGTTTAAATACAACAACAGGTGTATTACAACTCATTGATTCATTTAAAGAACGGTTTTTTCCTTCTATTAACGATGTTAATACACAGCATTTTGCACTTGAATAGTATTTTGCCAAATCATAATAATCTACCCACGGAAGAAAAGTTACTTTGTTTATTGAATTCCCAAGAATTTGTTCAACTTGTCTTAGTTGATTTTGAGTACGTTCACGTTCTTTTGAGTAATCCAATTTACCGTTATTATCTTTTGTTATTAATTTAGAACCAAGTATGAAAGTAACTTTGGGAGTTGTATTATATTTTTGCTCATAGATTTTTATTGCTTGAGCCAAAACAGGTAAATTTTTTACTTCCAAAGCTGTCGAAACAGTTAATACATCTATTGTTTTAGCTTCATAAAAAGTAGGAGCCATTCGATATTCATTTGTAAAGTCTGCATCTTGAAGCGGTACAAAAATTATATTTCTTTTATTAGGATACTTATTTTTATAATACTCTTCACGTGCTTTATTCTCATAACAGGTAAGATAAAAATCAGCTTTATCACACCAAGAATAACTTGACCACATAGTATATGCACCGCAAAAAAATATTTCTTGAAGCCTGGGATATAATTTTAATAGATACTCCATTCCCTGCGAGAATACTATTCCCTTTGTAATTTTATTTTTATAATTTAACGGGGGTAAAGGTATTATAAAATCAATTTTTTTATGAAAATCTATTTCATCCTCAAAGAATTCGCCGCTATATGCATCAATATCATCCCATATATCCTCTATGGGCTTATTTATATTAGTATTTTTAAAATATTCTCTCGGATATTTGCCTTTCATATTTTCAATATATCATATTTATATTATTTTTGTTACTTATATTTTGAATTTCGTACATACTTCTTTTATACGATTCTTTCAAATCACAAGTAAAATTTATTCATAATTATGTATGATTTAAAAACTCAAATCTACTGTTAAGATTAACCTATATTCCTTGGAAAAAACGATGATACACATATCCCTAATCTACAGCTATGAATTCTCATAGCTTTTTTCTTATTCTTTTGCATAATATATGCTGAAAACTTCTCTTTGGGTATTAGAGCTTAGATTAGCCTTATCGGAATCAAATAATTTTTCTATACCTGAATCTTTCGGTATTTTTATATCCTCCTGAACAATACTGTATTTTGCATTTTCAGGATATTCCTCACTCTTATCCATTTCTGATTTTTGGTATGTATAAAAAGAAATATATGATTGCGACATAACGTTATAAAATTTTTTATCAGGCAAATATGCACTTAGTGAAGAATATAAATAAGGGTTCCCTACTGCAATAAATGTATTCTCACCGTTTAAATTTTTTCTTATATATTGAGCAATTTCTTTACTGCCGGCAAAATTAAATTTTATTTCTTCAAAAACCACTAAAGGTGAAATTATCAAACTTATTAAAAACAAAATATAAAACCCTGTTTTCCCCGCAACATTATGTTTTGTATTCCACATACCAAATATTAATATCAACATTATCAAAAAGATTTTTTGGTATAAAACTCCGTTAAAAAATATATAGCCGTAGACCAAAAAAATATAAATTATGCTGAAAAAACAAATTAAAAATATTTTTTTATCCGATTTAAATAAAGAATATAAAATTAATCCGACACCGGGATAAAATATTAATACACTTAAAACGTTATCATATTTTCTTAAAAAATTAATATATACAAATATTTTGTAGAAAAATGCTTTAGAAACAAGCTTTATGGCTCCGAATATTCCTAAAAAATTTCTGACTTCATCCGTAAATGCATAATTTCTCGACATGGAATAAAGAAATAAACACCCTATAAAAACAAAATTTATAAATAATAAACTCACGGGAATTAAATTTTTTAACGTTAATTTGTTTTTTATTTCATAAATATAAATGCAATAGCATACTATACAGAAGCCAAGCATATAAAGATGGACATGAGATAATAATAAAATCGGTAAAAGATACATATATGGTTTGTCAAATCTTTTAGGATAAAAGTATGCGCAAATAAAAATAAGTATGGGAATAAGAGAATAGCTTCTTGCAATAATCGGCAGATAATACAGCATACCTGCACTAAATACTATCAATATTTTTTGAAAATAATTAAATGGTGATTTAAAAATAAAGAAAATAACCGATACAAAAACAAATAATAAACTCAAAATTTGCATTGATTCAACAGGCAAATGAAGTCTTGTCAAAGGGAACAATATTAAATACCAAATACAAGGATGACCTTCAATTTTAATATTATTTACTATTTCAAAAAAATTTAAATCTCTGACCAAGCACCATGCCTGAGCTTCATCACGCCAAATCTCATGATGGAAAAGCGCAAATATTGTTATAAAAAGGTAAACAAAGAGGATTATAAAATTAATTTTTTTTGAATTTTCCATAAAATAATAATAACCCAATTGTTAAAAAATCGCTTATATTTGTAACACTTTGTAAGCGCAAATATCATATTGCTTGTATATCAGACTTATTTTTATTATCCTAAAAAAAGAGTAAAAGCCGAAAAGAGAATAAAATTAATGGGAATAGATGAATATATAGAGCAGTATTTTGCGCCGTTTTCAGACAAATTTTCACAGGTAATATTTGCCCCCGTGGATATTTTGGGTGCCCAAGTACCTGTATTAATATTTTTGATGATAGCAACGAGTATATTTTGCAGTTTTTATTTAAGAGGAATAGCGATATGGGGATTTAAACACTCGCTTTTCCAAATATTTCATAAAAAAGATACGGAAGGACATAAAGGAGAAGTTTCCTCTTTCGGAGCATTAGCAACTGCGCTGTCTGGTACAATAGGGATAGGCAATATGGCAGGAGTTGCAATTGCTATATCAATAGGCGGCCCCGGAGCTATGTTTTGGATGTGTATGGGTGCAATATTCGGTATGGCGCTTAAATTCTGCGAGGTTACTCTTTCTTTAAAATACAGAAATATTAATACCGAAGGTGTCGTATCAGGCGGTCCCATGTTTTATATTGAAAGAGGATTTGCAAAAAAAGGTTTTCACCGTTTGGGCAAAACTCTTGCTTATATTTTTGCGATATCATTTATTCCTGCAACTGTCGGCGGAGGATGCATGCTGCAAACAAATCAGGCTGCGCAGCAATTTATAGTTATTACGGGCGGAACAAACAGTTTCTTTAACACGCACAGCTGGATTTTTGGTCTGTTTGTTGCAATACTTGTCGGGCTTGTTATTGTCGGCGGAATTAAAAGCATAGCTAATGTTACCTCTAAAGTAGTACCTTTAATGTGTATTATCTATATAATATCTTGCCTTATTGTTATTTGTTGCCATTTTACCCAAATTCCGCACGCAATATATACAATTATTCATGAAGCCTTTTTCCCAAAAGCCGTAACGGGAGGTATGATTGGCTCTATAATTATAGGGTTAAGACGTTCAATTCAGTCAAATGAAGCAGGTATCGGCTCAAGTCCAATCGCTTATGCAGCCGTAAAAACAAATGAGCCTGTTTCTCAGGGATTTGTTTCCATGATGGAACCTTTTTTGGACACGGTTATAGTTTGTTCAATGACGGCCTTTGTTATTGTTTTGACAGGAGAATATCTAAATTATACTGACGGTATATCGGGTATAGAGCTGACTTCTTCCGCATTCGAAAGTGTTTTGCCATTTTTCCCATATATTTTGGCTGTTGTTATTATTTTGTTTGCACTATCTACTATACTTTCGTGGGCTTATTACGGACAAAAAGCCTGGTCTTTTCTTGTTGGAGAGGGGAAAAAACGTATTATCTTTTATCAATTGGTATTTTGTCTTTTTATTATTATAGGTTCATCTATGAATATTAAAAGTGTTATAGATTTTACCGATGCAACATATCTAGTTATGGCAGCACCTAACTTAATTGCCATATTTGTTTTATTAAAAGATATAAAATCTGATTTAAAAGAATATTGCATAAAACATAATTTAATTTTTAAGTTAAACAAAGTATGGTTTAAAAATGAGCAATGATTTAAAAAGGACATTAAATTTAAATGATTCAATATCCGTAGTTGTAGGCTCAATGGTCGGATGCGGAATATTTTTGGTGTCGGCAGATATAGCTCGTCAAGTCGGTAATGCTTGGTTTTTATTGCTGGTTTGGATAATAGCTGGGTTGTTTTCATTATCGGGAGCAATTGCTTATGCTGAACCCGTCTTAAATATTAAAGAAGACGGCGGTCAGTATATGTTTCTGAAAAAAATGTTCAATGATTTTATCGCATTTTTATACGGATGGTCTTTACTTTTAGTTATACAAACAGCTACCATTGCCGCTGTATGTATTGCAGTGGGCAAGTTTCTCGGTATTTTATTACCTCAAATCAGTTCTAACATTTATCTTATAAATATGCCGCTATTAAAAATTTCCACCCAACAATTCTGCGGGCTTTTTCTATGCATCCTTTTAACCTTTATTAACTCAAGAGGCATAAAATACGGAGTTATAACTCAAAATATTTTTACGGTAACAAAAGTATTATCTATTGCGGGTATAATAACTTTCGGCTTATTTTTAGGTTGTAATTGGGAAATAATTTCTTCTAATTTTATAAATACTGTCGGAAGTTTTTCTTTCTCTAATCTTGAAATGATTTCAGCCGCAACGGTCGGAGCTATATTTGCAATGGTAACGTGGAATAACATAACATTTATTTCCGCCGAAGTAAAAGAACCCGAAAAAAATATCCCCCTTGCTCTGTTTTGGGGTGTTATCATTGTAATGATATTGTATTTATTTATCAACGTTTTATATGTATTTTCTATTCCGATAGAGCAAATCAAAACGGCACCTGAAGATATCGTGCCTGTTATATTGATGAGAAAAATTACAGGAGCCATCGGTGAAATTATTACTGCCGTTATAATTATGATATCTGCAACAGGCAGTGCAAACGGGCTTATTATGACAGGAGCAAGAGTTTATTATCAAATGGCTAAAGATAATTTGTTATTCAGAAATCTTGCAAAAGTTAATGAAAAAACTAATGTCCCTGTTAATTCACTTGTTTTACAATGTTTTTGGTCAGGTATGTTTATTATCTTTTGCGGTAATTACAGTGAACTACTGGATTATGTTATTTATGCCGCATTAATTTTCTATGTTTTGACCGCAATCGGAATCTTTGTATACAGATTTAAAAATAAAGAAACATTAAAAAGTAAAGTAAACAGTATCTTTGGATTATTTTTTATACTAGTCGGAAGTTTTATATTATATTCTTTAACAATACATAAATTTGCAAATTCAATGAAAACATTAATTATTATTGCAACAGGTATACCTATATATCTGGTATGGACAAAGTATAAATTACAAAAAACTTGTACAAAATAAAATAAAACGCTATCATTATATAGTAAGAATAATGAGGTAGAAAATGATAATTGATGACTTATTAAAAGAAGTTGTACAGTATAAAGCAAGTGACTTGCATGTGTCGGTAGGACTACCGCCGGTTATAAGAGTAGACGGCAATTTGTTAAGAACAAAATATGATGCTTTTACTCCCGACAGTATAGAAGATTTATTATTCCCCATGCTAAATAACGAACAAAGAAGAACTCTAGAACAGACCTGGGAACTTGATATGTCTTATGGTATAAGTAATGTAGGACGATTCAGGGTAAATATATATAAAAACCGAGGAACTTATGCTGCTGCATTCAGAACAATTACAAGCGTAATACCATCATTTGATACCTTAGGTTTATCGGAAGTAGTCAGAACAATAACCGAACGACCAAGAGGCTTAATATTGGTAACAGGTCCCACGGGTTCAGGTAAATCAACAACATTGGCATCAATGATTGATTACATTAATGACACCAGAAGCGAACATATTCTTACAATTGAAGACCCTATCGAATTTGTACATAAATCCAAAAAAAGTGTAATTCATCAAAGAGAACTGGGCCAAGATACACGTTCATTTGCCAATGCACTAAAATCCGCATTAAGAGAAGACCCTGATATCATACTGGTAGGCGAAATGCGTGATATAGAGACCATATCTTTGGCGATAACCGCTGCTGAAACAGGTCACTTGGTATTTGGAACGCTGCATACATCATCTGCGAGCCAAACTATTGACCGTATAATAGACGTATTCCCCGAAGGTCAGCAGCAACAAATAAGAGTTCAATTGGGTGGATGTTTGGAAGCCGTATTTGCCCAAACACTGCTTCAAAGACTTCAGCCTGACGGCACTAAAAAAGGTCGTATTATGGCTCAAGAAATTTTAGTTAAAAATAATGCTATCTCTAATATGATACGAGAGGGGAAATCAGCTCAAATATATTCCGCAATTCAAACAGGCGCAGGATTAGGAATGCAAACTCTTGAAATGGCTTTGGCAGATTTGCTTAGAAAACGTCTTATTACTCCTCAAGATGCTTTAGCTAAATCTCAACGTCCGGAAGAATTAAGAAGATTAGCAGGAATCAATGATGATTCAGCTTCTGAAGACGGGGAAAAAGAATCAAAGAGCTATTTCTTTAAAAATCAATAAGTTAAAAAATATTAACATAGAATATAATTGCCACAATTAAATCTGTAACTAACAGAAAAACCGTTGATTTAATTGCAGCTTGTGTTGTTGATATACCTACATTTTTTGCGCCGCCATGGGTTTCATACCCTTGTGTAGCACATATTAATGGAATAATAATGCCGAACAAAAATCCCTTAAATACACTTATATAAATATCCCTTGTATTAAGCCAAAGCCAAACGGATGACATATATCTGTTCGGATGCAGACCTATTGTAAAATAAGAAATAATCATACCGCCTAACACGCCAAATAGTTCCGCAATAATTACCACCATAGGGACGGTCAAGGCACCTGCAATAATCCTCGGAGCAAAATAGTATCCGATAGGATCTATTTTTAAAGTTTTAATGGCATCAACCTGTGAAGTAACCTGCATATTAGCTATTTCAGCACTAACTGCTGTTCCTGCTCTTGCACTTATAGCTAAGGCAGCAAACCCCGGTGCAAGTTCACGTACCAATGCTACCGCTAAAAACCCGCCTACATATGCTTCTGCACCCGACATTAAAAATTGTTTAGATACCTGAAGTGCTATAACCGCAGCCGCTATAAAAACTATACTTAACGCTATCGGCAATGAATCATAACTTATCATGGCAGCTCGTGCCAATATTGATGAGATTTTTACGTTTCCGCCCAATATATATTTTAACGTCTGTATAAAATTTTTAATACATAATCCCAAAAAACTTATCATTTTACACTCCTGTCAAAAAAAGAGGCGATTTCTTTCAATGGAATATAATGTGATATGGGTCTGCCATGCGGACAAGTATAGGGATTTTTTGTTGTCCTGAGATTTTTAACTATCTCTTCCATCTGCCATAATGTTAATTTTTCACCCGCTTTTACCGATGCTTTACAAGATGTAGTTATTAAAATTCTTTCTTCTATCGTATCTAAATCATTATCGGCTGATGTTTTAAGATTTTTCAATAACTCCGATAAAATTTCTATCGGTTTGACTTTTGAAAGCAGCTGCGGAATTTTCTTAAATATAATTTGTGTATCAGAAATTTTTTCAATTTGATATCCGAATTTTAAAAGCTTAGATTTATTGTTTTCCAATATCTCAATATCATTTGAATCAACATCCAAAACATCCGAAACTATAAGCAATTGAGATGCAACTTCCTTTTGTTTTTTCAAACTCTCATATATATATCGTTCTTGGGCTATATGTTGATCTATAATTTCAAGATTATCTTCATTTTCAACAAGAATATAAGTATTATTATATTGACCTATAACATTAACCCGTTTTAATTTAGATGGTATTTCAAAATTTATTTCCATACTTTTTTGTTCGGGAATAAATTCTTTTTTTCCCTGTTGTTTAACGTTAAATGTAATTTCAATATCATCACTATCTTCATTTTGAGGCTGTTTTATAAACGGTAAAATATTTATCGGCCTTTTTTTTTCCGGTTCAACAGTCTCAAAAGTTTTTGGCAATGAAGAAAGTGCCTGACTTATTGCACTTTGTACAAAACTAAATATTTGGTTAGGATTTTTATACCTTATTTCACGCTTTGTGGGATGTGCATTTACATCTATTTCTTCGGGGTTTATATCAAGATTAATAACGACAAAAGGATATCTGCCGTTCGGAAGCATATTTTTATATGCGGTATCTATTGATTTGAGTAATACAGGACACTTTATACATCTTGAATTAACAAATGTGTATATTGATTTTTTGCTTGAGCGTGTATAGCTTGGAATTGAGACATATCCGCTAATGGTTATCCCCGATAAAACATCTGTTTTTTTAACTTCTTTAAGTTCTTTTATTATATCAGCCGGGTATATTTGGGTAATTCTGGTAATTAAATCCGAATTTTGTGTGGTATTAATAATAATATTATCATTATTTTTGAGTACAAAAGCTATTTCGGGATGAGACAGAGCTAATGCTTGAACAAGTTCCTGAATATAAGAAAATTCGGTTTTTTCATTTTTTAAAAATTTTAATCGTGCGCTTTGATTAAAAAATAAGTCTTTGACTTCCATAATCGTACCTTGAGCGCATCCTATTTTGGAAGATTTAACAATGGAATTTTCTGATTCAACTTTAGTGCCGTAATCGAAATCTTTAGTCCTAGTAATACATGTAACCCTTGCAACGGAAATAATACTAGAAAGTGCTTCCCCTCTGAATCCGAGTGTTTCAATATTGAACAAGCTATTTTCATCACTAAGCTTACTTGTAGCATGTTTTTTAAAAGCAAGTTCAATATCATCAGGATGAATACCCGAACCGTTATCTGCGACCCTAATATTTCTGCACTCATTAGAAACAGAAATTTCTATTTTTGTTGAAAGTGCATCAATAGAATTTTCCACTAATTCTTTAACAATGCTGGAAGGCCGTTCTATCACCTCACCTGCTGCTATTTGGTTTATTAAATTTACACTTAATTGCTTAATCCTAGCCATAATTATATTTTAATACATATAAGATTATATTTTTATTTTTAAAAAAAAATGTTACAAAAAAATTTTTTTAAAATATAATAGAATAAACACCAATGCGGGCGTAATTCAGTGGTAGAATGCAACCTTCCCAAGGTTGACGCCGAGGGTTCGAGTCCCTTCGCCCGCTTTTTATTATTTAAGTATTCATATAAATATTAACCAAAATAAACTCAAAAACACTTGTAGTTAATTGAGTAATTTTATATTTACGGTTAGTTTTTTGAGCCAAAAGCAAAATCAATGAGTCTGTATACGTTAGCTGATTATTTCGGAAAAGGTAACACAAATTTCAGAATTTTTTAATTGATACGAAACAGATACACACCTCACTAAATAACAATCTCTTGACAATAATTAGATGTCTAACTATAATTCTTTCTATGAAAAACTTGTTGTCATTAATCTCAAAAATTCGAGAATATGGAAATCGTTTTATTATTGAAGAATTGAAACAAAATGGAGTTGAGGGGCTTGTACCAACCCATGGAGATATTTTAGTCTGCCTTTATGAGCAAAATAAGATGACAATGAAAGATATATCGGATAAAATACATAGAACAAGACCCACAGTTACTGTTTTAGTTGATAAACTTGAAAAGCTGGGTTATGTGAAAAGAGAAACTTCAAAAGAGGATAGCCGCTATACATATATTGTTTTGACCAAGAAAGGATCGGATTTTAAACCATTATTTGAAAAAATATCAAACGGATTAAACGATATGTTATACAAAAATTTATCTGATATTGAAGCGGATACACTTGAAAAATTACTGGAAAAAATATAAAAAAAGGAGAAAAATATGACAAACTTTAAAAATTTTGAAATCGGGAAATTAGATGAAATCGGGAAAACTTACGAAAACGGAAAAGCATTTTTGCATGATGCATTAGGTTTAACAAGCTGTGAAATTTCAGTTAATTCAATGCCGAAAGGTGTAAAATTACCCTTTAGTCATAAACACAAACAAAATGAAGAAATCTATATCTTTATAAAAGGTGAAGGAACAATGACACTTGATAATGAAACAATTGAAGTCAAAGAGGGGTCTTGTGTAAAAGTTATGTCCGAAGCCAAAAGAACAATGGAAGCAAAGACGGATTTACAATATATCTGTGTTCAAGCTAAAAGCGGAAGCTTGGAACAGTTCGGGTTTGGTGACGGCGAGTTGTGTTAAAACAAAGGAAATAATATGAATTTAATTGAACGCAATAAAGAATTAATGAAAAAATTTGA
>CANQLG010000030.1 GCA_947624645.1 Candidatus Gastranaerophilales bacterium | reverse complement strand
CTGGGGGGGGGTAAAAATGATATAATTACTTTGTTTACAAGTATGGGTATTTTTTATGAGTAATGATAAAGAGAATATAAATCAGAAAAAAGTTAATAAACAAAGTTAGTGGATAAACGTTGGTTATATGAATAATAGAAAAATAAAACATAATATAATATTTGAAATATTAAAAGGTATTATTCTGATACCCTATGTTATTTGGGTGCTTGTAATACCCTTATTAAGTGAACTATTATGTGTAGATACAAAAAAGAAAATTCGTAATAAGTATAAAAATAATAATTATGATTTATACTTATTCGTTTTGTTTTTATTGATAGTTAAAAGGATAGTCTGTATTTTTCTTATTATTATGACATTTTGTATATGTTTTACTACTACACTCAAATTTGATTTAAAATATCCGTTAGCAACTTTTAAAAATACTCGTATGATTCTTACTTATAGTCTGTTAAATACACTGGACAATAAAAAATTACATGAATCAAAATTAGCATATAAATTAAGGAATTCTTTATTTCATCAATATGAAAAAGCCTATTTATACTTTCCAAAGAATGAATATGCAGGAATTGCCTTATTTTATTTAATTGATTTGGAATATAACAAGTTCAAATCAAAATCAACAGTCTGCACAGATTTAGCAGGAGAATCTTTAAAAAAGTGTGAGGTCTATCCGAATAACCATCAAGAATTTAATAACTATAAAGAAAAATATACTAAAGAATTAGAAAAAATATTATCCGAATTTTATTTGAGAGATGTTAATAAAACAAGATTAGGTAATAAAAACGGTTGGCAATTTAGAATTTGGTCACTCCCTTACAGAACTGAATTATACCAAAAGTTAGCACTATCTTATATTAATAATGTTGAGCAGGAAAAAAATATTGAAACCGTAAAAAAGTTAACAACCATTTTGATAACAAATGATTCAATATTAAATTATACAAAATTAACTTCTCCTTCAGATTATAGAGGAATAACATTAGGGAAAATATACAAACAAAGAAATCCTATATTCCTGCATAAATATTCAACACTTATACTTCAAACAGAAAATGAAATTAATGATAAAAATATGTGTAATGATGAAATTGTAATTAATAAATATATTGAGTCAAAAAGTATGTTGAATAATGGAAAAACCGATTATATAGACAAATTATTAAATGAAAAATGTAATATAGAATAATTATATGAAAGTATATTATTATGATTGATAAAGAAAATATAGAGCAAGGAAATGTCAATAAACAAAATTGGTTAAAAAAGTTGTTGGGTTAAAACCCAACCTACAATCTAAATGGAAGTTTCCGTTTGATTATAGTTGTTGGAAAGAAAAAGATAAATAGGGATATATGATGATGAGTTATGAACAACAAAAAGATATATTAAAAAAGAAAAATATCAAAAATAAATATATATTTTGGATTTTATATTTAATTATATATTTTTCAAATATCATTATGTCATTTATTTTAGGATTTTTTCTTTTACTTATAGAACAAAGATATTTATGTCCATTGTTAATAATTGCAGAAATAATATTATTTTTATTAAATTATAAATTTTTAGGTTGGCTATTAAATAAAAAATATCGCTGGTTAAGAATAGTTATATCTTCTATTCCACAATTAGCATTTTTCTTAAATTTTTATATAGTTAATTTATTACGTGATTTTTAATAGAAGGAGTGAACATGGGGAAAATAAGTGATTATGCTAAAATATGTAAAGATACACATATAACTGATGAAAATTTAACTGATTATTTTATTGTAGATACAATACATCATCTGGAAACGGAATTTGATGCAAGAGAAGCAAGTAGGTTGAGTTTCAACCCAACAATTTCCTTGTGAAAATTAATTATTCAAAATACTTTTAGCAATATTATTTCTGTTTATATCGTCTTTTAAGTAGGGAAAAGCTTGTTTTAATAATTCAGACAGAGTGGCTTCTTGCATATTTAATCTGAACTCAAATTTATTTCTTGATTTCGCGATTTTGCAAGCCGTTGTAAACATATTCAATAATTCTAAAGCATCTTTATCTGTCATTATTTTCTATTTTATCCTTTGCAAATTGGAATATACTTTCAAATTTATTTTGTAATTCTTTATTTATTATATCATATTTATCTTTTTGTCCAAAAGAAACTATTGAAGGAGCATAATCATATCCGTTATAGAATAATGTCCATTCATCGGTTATATTTTTATATTTTGTCCAAAAATTCATTATACTTTTATAATATCTGCGGATAATATCGGCTTCAGCAACATTGTGTCCGCCATTTTTTACTCTTTGTTTAACTCTTTCAATACAAGAAGTACAATTTTGCAAAAAAGAATATACCAAAATAATTTTATAATTTTGCTTTTTAGCTTTTTCTATTATTCTGATAATATTATTGCCCGATAATGTTGATTCAACGGCAAAAGACTTATTGTTATTAAAATATTGTTGTAATCTTTTAAAATAAACTTTTCCTGCCGATATTGGAACTTTATCAATAGCATTAGGCGAAATTTCTTTTGCAATTTCATCAGCATTTAAAAAATCAAGATTTTTTTCTTTAAGCAAAACCTCAGCTAAAGTACTTTTTCCCGAGCCGTTTCCACCTGCTATTATGTATAATAATTTCTTATTTTCCATAGTTGAATTTTATCATAAATGTTGATTATGTACTAATTACTATAAATAAGATTTAATAGTAATTATAGCCTTATCAGGTTCTCACGCTTCGCACAACTCTAATCAAAATTGTCAAAAAAGTTGTTCTCGTCTGATGTGAGGCTGCAGGGCTATTCGCCTACACCCTCATCAAAAACTTATCATTGTAACATCAAACAAACTGTTCAAAACAATCAAACCGCAAGTTCTTGTACAATTTTAAATTTATTTCATTGCGAGCTTATATATTTTATTTTTATTTTCGCCATACAACACAGAAATAATTTTTACTGCATCTTTTATGCTGAATCCTTCTTCTTTTAAAAGCTTGATTTTGTTTATTAATTCTTCGTCAGACTCATTCTTTAATTCTTTTTTAAACAGCATAACCGCAAGTTCACCTTTTAACGTATGGGTTTCAAAATAATCAATAATCTCAGATACATTACCAATCTTAACTTCTTCATACATTTTAGTAAGTTCTCTTGCAACGGCTATCTGACTATCTGTGCCAAAACTATCCGAAATATTTTTCAGTGTAGCGATTAAGCGATTGGGGGATTCATAAAATATGCAGTTTGTATGAGAACATTTAGTCAAAATTTCTGTTTGTTCTTTTTTTGAACGAGGAATAAACCCGATAAAAGCAAATTCTTCATTTTCTCTCGGCAGCATACTTAAGAATGCAGTTATGGCACAAGCCCCCGGAATGGAAGTAATTGTAATATTATTTTTATGCAATTCTTTTATTAATACGCTTCCGGGATCAGATATTAACGGAGTTCCCGCATCCGAAACAAGTGCAACCGTTTTTCCAGATTTAATAAGAGAAATGATTTTTTCACTACGCTCTTTTTCATTAAATTTATGGCAATCAAAAACCTTGGAAGTTATGTTATATTTTTCTAACAATACTCTTGTTACACGTGTATCTTCACAAGCTATATAATCAACACTTTTTAAAACCTCAAGCGCCCTTAAAGTTATATCGCCCAAATTTCCTATCGGAGTTGCTACTATATAAAATTGCGCACTCATTTTTTACTTTCTTGTGATAGGGTTTTCTGCCACATTTGCGAATGTCTTATTTAATCCCGTAACATCCAAAACTTTTCCGACTTGTGAATTTACATTGCTAATTGTCAATGATTTATTGTTTAACAATGCGACTTTTTGCAGTTTTAATAATACCCTAATGGCGTTCAAGTCAATACTGTCTATGTTTGAAAAATCAAGATTTATATTTTTTTCTTCTTCAAACGGGTAAGTTGAAATTGTATTTACATTTTTAAATAATTCTGACGCTCTTAATGTTTGCATAAAATTACTCATTTATTTGTTGTATAAATTTATAATAATATTTTTAACAATTTTGTGCAAGAGTTTAACTTGCTTTTTTGATTTTTTCAGGTTCGGAGTATTCATTTTGATTAATTATGAAATCATTAGGAACAGTTGCAAAAGTATTAACTTTATAATTAATAGAGGGAATATTTTTTGACTGTATCAAATTTTTCTTTCTTAAAGTGTTAGCAATAATTTTTGATTTAAGTTGTTGAGCACCAGCTTTTGCAAGCTTTTGTCTTTTTGATTTAGCCCTAAAATTAATTATTAATAACAATATAATTGAAAGTATCGATATTGCGGAAATATTTTTACCTGAAATTAATGAAATAAAACCTTTATTTGATTCAATCGGTTTCATAACCCCTGTTGAAAGTTCTTTTAAATAAATTTTGGCTTGAGAGATATTATCGCCCTGAATTAAAATTTTTGTATTATGATTTTTCTTTTGAACAATTATATTTGAAGTTTCTTCGGCATTATCATAAACTATATCAAAAGATTCTGCCGGTAGAGTTTCTTTTAATGTCAACAGCAAATCTCCGTTTTCATCAACAGATTTATTAATTTGAGCAGGCATATCAGTTCTGAGTACAATATTATAGCCCTGATTATCGGAATATTGTACGGTTATACCAGATAAAGAATTATCCTTTGCATAAACATTTATTGCGGTAAATAAAAACATTATTATTAATAAAAATAACCTTTTTACCACTGTGCTCATCAATTCTCCAACGATTATACTACTATCCTCGCTTAATTATTTTATAAATTTTATTTTTTCTTTGCATCAATCAAACGGTTTATAAATTCATCTAAACCTTTAGATTAATCTTTTAAGTTATTGATGTTTTTTATGTTCGGATTAATGCAATTTTGATACAATTCTTATCTTGCTTTAAATCAAAAATAATACTATATTAAAATTGTCCGAGAAAATTTCGCTAATGTTTCTTATTGCGAAATTTTAGGGCAGTCGCTTTAAAAGGTTACAAAATGTGCAAGCGAAAAATGAGCTTTTCGAGCTTGTATTTATAACAAAGCGAAATCCGAGTACTTAAATACGGCACAAGGTTGAATCAGGAGTTTATAAGGTTATAGAGGCGGACTGTATGTTTAATTTTCTTTTTAAAAAACAGGAAATCAATAAATCCGAAATATTTAACAATTTATATTCAAAAATTAGAGATTTATATTCAAAAGAAGAAATCAGTTTGAATAGAAAAAAAGAGCTGTCAGAGCTTATTGAAAAGTACGGATATTTACCTTATTCTCAAGCAAGAGCCATAAATGAACTTAAACCCAATGAGGTAATATACTGTCTTGAAAAGAAACTTGAACTGAATAAAACCTTTAAAGATAATAAGTTATACATAGTAAATAATGAAATAAGTGTTTTGCAAAGGCTCGGATATACCAATGCTGACTGGATAAAACAAGAACAACATGATATAAAGCTTATTAATTTAGCAGCATTAGGTGACGGTACTGAAGATATGTCACCTGCCAAATTTATTGATTGGTTAAGGCAAATAGTCATTTTACCATCAGGAAATAAGGAAAAAAATATTCTTTCTACAACCGTATACCTTGTACCGTTCCAGCCTCGAGATTTTGGCAATGCATATTTATCCGCAGGTTCTGAAGAAGTCAGCAAAAAGCTTACGGATAAAGCATTATCTGATATTAACATAAGTGTAAAAGAACAAATTCAATTATTTATAACACTTGCGCAATTGGCAGGGCATCCTGTTATTTATGATGTATTTCCTCAAAACGGAAGATTTTCCAAAACAGTTATGGTTCACCCCGAAATAGCAAGATGGATTGATGTTAAATTTTTAACCGAAGAGATTTCTAAGTCGTTAAACTATGCCGCAATCAAACTTTCACAAGAATTTGATGAAGATGACGTGACAATAGTAAGAAATATATATAAAACTACGCTCAAGAGCGGTTCGGCGGATTTGACACCTGAATTTATGCCGATATACAACAGATTTACGGAAGAGCTTGAAGCAAAAAGAAAAGAATTATCCGATTTTATGACAAAAAAGGATGAACAAAAAAAGCTTCAAAAACGTGTGCGCAATATTGTTGCAAAGATTGAAAATACAAAACCGAATAAAATCAAAAAAGATACGGATATCACAAAACGAGGCGAAATAATTAATGCACTTATAGAAGAGGGATTATGGACTTTACCTGACGGAGCTTGGTGTTCAAGCGGAATACCTGTTTTTGATAAAATGTCAGAGGGCGGAGCCTATCCGATATTTACACATTACAATGCCAACGGGCATGATGTATCAAAATTTGCCGAATCCGATTGCGAAACTCCATACTATTTTGTTTATCTGGAAAATGGAAAATATAACTTAAATGTTATTAATTTTTATCTTGAATATATACAAAAATTGCAGGAAGATTATAACTTTGACGGATATAGAATGTCGCATACAGACTTTATTGTAGACGAAATGAGCGAGAAAAACCTGCGTCCCATAAGCTACCGTGCTCCGAGATTTGTACTGAAAAAGGCAAATGAAATCATGAAAAAGCAAGTTCCGTATTTTGCGGCACTTGCCGAATACAGATTATGGGGATCATTTTATAAGGCTTATCATGAGGACATGAAGTTTGATGTATTATGGGGAAATGACACAAAAACCGATTACGAAAAAATTCCCGCCGAAGTTATCAACAACAATAGAGAACTTCAGGATTATAACAGCGAAATTATTAAAAATTCACTTTTATCCGTTTTAAAGACATATAACAATCAAGATGGTGATTTTAGAACAGTAAACAGATATTTAGGCTTAATGGATAAGGATGAAGCATTGTTTAAATGGTTTAAATTTAAGTTTTTACCCGGAGGAAAGCTTGCAATGCGTCCTTGTATGTACGTTGACGGAGATGAATCATTCTCTAAAGACGGAATTGAAGCAACTATACAAGAAGAAGTTTCTTTAATAAGAAATGATGATGAAGATTTTTATTCAAAATTTGATGCAATAAGGCGATTTGCAATTAATAATGAATTAACCGCAGACGGTGAAGCTCAAATCATAAATCAAAACAAATCAGGATTTGTAAGCTGGATGATTTCAAAAGAAACCGTAAAGGAATCATTGATTATAGCAGCTAACTATCTGCCTGCCGATGAAAAAATCTTAAAGCAAAATTCTGAAGGCATTATGGAATATACAATTAAAACCAATAAAGCAGTTGAAAATAAAAAAATAGAAATACCGGCAGATTATGTACTTGATTGTGAGTATATTTATGAACCTGATAAAAAAGATTTTATTCCGCACTATTTCGCATCAGGAATAAAAACTATTGAAATAGATAAATTAGAGCCATCCGAATTCAAAATATTTAAAATTAAGAGATAATAATGAATATAAATGAATTAACTCTGAAACAAAAGATATCTCAAATGTTTATAACGGGATTTGAGGGCAGTTCTTTTGAAAGAGATAAATATTTTAAAGAGGTTTTAAATACAGGACTCGGCGGTGTAATATTTTTTTCCCGCAATATCGAAAGTGAAAAACAGTTTAAAGAATTAATTAATTCACTTCAAAGAACAGCAAAATTTCCGCTATTTTTCAGTATTGACCAAGAAGGCGGGAAAGTTGAAAGAACAGAGAAGATTCATAAAGGCAAAAAGTATTTAAGCGCAAAATATGCTTATGAAATGGGGATTTCATTTTTAATCAACCAAACAAAAGAAATAGCGCTGGAGCTTAAAAGCTACGGAATAAATATGAATTATGCTCCCGTTTTGGATGTCAATACAAATGAAAATAACCCGATTATAGGAGAGAGAGCTTATTCTTCTTCTTGTGAAAATGTTATAGCAGCGTCAAAAGCAGTTATAAAAGAATATGAAAAATATGGGATTATAACGGTAGGGAAGCATTTCCCGGGACATGGCGGGGCAGGTGCCGATTCTCATAAGACTTTACCCATAATTGACCTAAACGAACAAGATTTAGAAAACATACACATAAAGCCTTTTGCCGAAGCCATAAAATCAGGTATTCCGGCAATTATGGCTGCCCATGTTGTTTATAGTGCATTAGAAAAAGACCAAATTCCCGCTTCGGTTTCCAAGAAAATAATTAACGATATTTTAATAGAAAAACTTAAATTTGATGGCATTATTATAACAGATGATATGGAAATGAACGGCATTAAAGGATTTACGAAGCTTGATGCCTGCACAAGAGCTATAAACGCAGGCGTAAATATGTTCATTTTCAGAGATACAACAAAAGAAATTATTGAACTTATAAATGATTTAGAAAAATCCGTCAACAATGGTATTATTGACCCCGACAAAATAAATAATTCCGTTGAAAAAATATTAAAAATAAAATACCGATATGGAATTATACATTAAGTGCATAAATAATTTTCTCTTTTTTAAAAAAATATATAAAACAGGAGGAAATTATGGGGAAAATTATATTTTGTATTATATTATGGGTAATGACATCAGGAGCTTGTTTAGCTGACGGATTGGAGTTAACTGATATAATAAAAGATGCAAGAAACGCACAGATAAGGCAATCCGTTAAAGATAACGCCGAAAAAACAGTAAATCAGGTAAAAAATACAAACCAAACAGCAGCAAAAACAGATACCGTACAAACTCCTTGCGATAACGGCAATCCTGAAAAATTAACGGATTCAAACAATCAAACTAAGAATTAATTATATTTTTAATTGTAATGCCGAGATTAGCAGGATTTTGGCAAACAATAACACCCGCATCGGTTAAAGACTTCATTTTACTTTGAGCAGTACCTTTACCGCCTGATATAATAGCGCCTGCATGTCCCATTCGTTTACCCTCGGGTGCGCTCAAGCCGGCAATAAAACTTACAACGGGCTTTGTAACATTGGATTTAATATATTCGGCTGCCTCTTCTTCAGCGCTTCCGCCTATTTCTCCAATCATACAAACGGCATTAGTTTCAGGGTCATTTTGAAAAGCCTCTAAAACATCTGTAAAACTTGTTCCGATTATAGGGTCACCGCCAATCCCTATACAAGTTGACTGTCCTATTCCGAGTTGTGTTAATTGATATACAGCTTCATATGTGAGCGTTCCGCTTCTTGATACAACTCCGACAGTGCCTTTTTTATGTATATTGGAAGGCATAATACCGACTTTACATTCTTCGGGAGTTATGAGCCCCGGACAATTAGGACCTATAAGTCTTGCCCCGTTTGACTTTACTGCCCTTTTTGCTTCCATCATATCATAGACGGGGATGCCCTCTGTTATGCAGACAATTAATTTTATCCCTGCTTCTGCTGCTTCTGTTATTGCGTTTGCAGCAAATCTTGCAGGTACAAAAATCATACTTGTATTAGGATTAGTTTCTTTTACGGCTTCTTTTACGGTGTTAAATACATCTACTCCAAGTATTTTTTCTCCGCCTTTTTTCGGAGTAACCCCGCCGACAAGTTTTGTTCCGTATTCCTGACAGCTCTTTGCATGGAAAGAACCTTCTTTGCCCGTTATTCCTTGGACTATTAATTTTGTATCTTTATTAATAAATATAGACATTACAGATTTTTTATTACCTCTATTGCTTCATTTAAGTTATTTACAACCGTAAACTTTAATCCCGAATTATTTAAAATATCTGCTCCCGCATCTTTATTTGTACCTTCCATTCTAACAATAACAGGAACATTGATATTTAATGAATGTATAGCATTTTTAACACCTTCGGCAAGAAAATCACACCTCAAAATACCGCCAAAAATATTGATAAATACGGCTTCTAAGTTTTCATCCGAAATTAAAAGTTTAAAAGCTTTTTCGATTTTTTCACTGCTTGCACCACCGCCTACGTCAAGGAAATTAGCCGCTTTTTTCCCTGCCAGCCCGATTATATCCATTGTCGCCATTGCAAGCCCTGCACCATTTACCATACAACCTATTGTCCCATCAAGCTTAATGTAATTTAGTCCGTCTTTTTGAGCTTGAAGTTCAAACGGGTTTTCTTCTTTTTCGTCTTTTAAAGCCAAAATATCTTCGTGTCTGAATAGCGCATTATCATCAAAGTTTATCTTAGCATCAAGTGCTATAACTTTTTTTTGTTTTGTTATAACTAAAGGATTAATTTCAACCAAAAGTGCATCTTTTTCTTTTAATAATTCATATAAAGAATTGACAACACTAACTATTTGCGTATTAATTTCATCATCATATCCGAGTTTTTTAACTGTTTGGAGCGGATTAAAGTTATCTTTTATGAGTTCTGTATATATTTTTTCAGGTGCTATTTTTGCAGTTTCTTCAATATCCATACCGCCCTGATTTGAGATAATCATAGCAATTGCTTCATTAGCTCTGTCAAAAGTTAAGCTTAAATAAAGTTCTTTATCTATATCAACCGCATTTTCAATTAAAATTTTATTTACTTTTTTAGTACCCGCCTGTTTAGAGGTAAGTTCCATACCCAAAATTTCATCGGCAATTTTTAAAGCTTCATCAAAATTATGTGCCAATTTTACTCCGCCTGCTTTACCTCTTGCACCCGAGTGTACCTGAGCTTTTATTACACACGGCGGGTTAATTTGCTCTATACATTGTTTTATTTTTTCTTTACTATCACATAATATAGAGCTTGGAACATTAATTCCGTATTTTTTAAATAAATCTTTTGCCTGATATTCGTGTATTTTCATTGTTCTTCCCGTACCGTTGCCGTTAAAATTGCTGCCATTGTCCAAAAAACCAATTGAATTTGAGGTCTAAAATAAACCGTATCAAAAAATCCGTGTACCATTACCGCTATTATTGATATAAGAGAAGTAAAGATTATTATTTTAGTGTGGCTGTCGGTTGTTTTAATAAACTTTTTTATCCCCGAAGTAATTATAGAGCCTAAAAAAGCAAGATATGCCAAAAGTGCAAATATTCCGCTTTCGACTGCCATCTCTAAAAATACGCAATAACAGCTTAAAGCGTCAAACCCTGAAAGCATATAAAGCCCGTATATTTCTCTAAATACCTTGTTTCCTACCCCAATTCCACATATAGGGTTATCATGAAACATCTGTATGGCAGAGTTATATACATTTAATCTGAAAGATGTAGAAGAATCCCCTCTCATTATAAATATTGACATAAAGCGTTTTAAGATTCCATGGTTTAATGCCACAAATACGGCGGCTGTACCTATAATCAAACTCAAATATGCTTTAATTTTATCATATAAGCATATTAAAAGTCCGAGGATTATAACAAATAAAGCGAGATAAGCACCTCTGCATCCCGTTAAAAAAATGGTATATGCGCCGATTAAAGCAAAAATCCCCAAAATTATAGCTGCTGTTGTATTCTTTTTTACAGCCGAAAATCCGACTAATGCCAATAACGCAGGATATATTGCAATCATATACCCTCCGAACAAATTCGGATTATATGGTTTTAGTGTGCCATATACTCTGGATAAAACATCTTCGGGATTAACATAGCTTGTATCTTGCCAAGTAGAAATATTCTCGACTCTGATTATGTTTTGAAAAATTCCCGTAACGCTTTCAACACATACAATTATTCCGAGCGTTAAAAGCAAAACAGGTATATATTTTTTCCCGTTTTTCAAAAATTGGCAAAGTGCAAAGTAAAACCCGAAATATAGCAACGTTTTAGAAAATCCGTATAAACTTTGAGGCAGCATTGATGAAGTAAAATTGGATATTAAACATATTAAAAGGTATATTAATAAATAAAAATTGCACCTTTCAAGTTCAAGTTTTTCACCTTTTGTTATTAACATTTTTATAAAAACTAACAAAGGTACAATTAAAGCAATTGCGCCAATTTTCTCTGTGTCAGCCGCAGTCGATATAACGTAAGTTAAAATTATCCCGAAAAGAATAAAAACATCAATGCCGGATAATATTAAACTTTCGGTTCTGAGTTTATCCGTTTTATTTTGAATTGCTGCAAGTATGAAATTTAATATATTAAATATTGAGGATGAAAGATTTTTCATGATTATTTTTGAGCTTCTTCAACTTCATAGACATTAGAAATAGTACCTGAATATTTATATTTTTCGCCTTCTATAACAACAGGAATACCCATTTTAATTTTATTTCCGCCTGCAACGTAACCATCGGGAGTCTTTTTAGCTTTATCTTCAAGTTTAACTATTAAATCGAAAAGATTTGGAGTAGAAACATCTTCCATAATAGCAAATCCTTTTTCATTTTTAGCGGGGATAACAGTCATTCTGGGCTGCCCGTCTGCTGCAACAATTTTCAACTTTGTATAAGGAACATTTCTTATTGTAATAAAAGCATCATCACCGACTTTAAACGGAGCAACGGAATCCGATATTGTTACCCCTCTAAAGAAAACTTCAAATTGTATAAGAACTTCTTTTTCAACGGGCAATTTGGAAAAACTTTTCTTTTTTAATACCGCCAAAGTTCCCACTGCAACTAAAATAAGAATTAAAGCAATAATTATATAATCAGTTAATTTTAATTTTTTCATAAGGTCTCCTAAATTTTTATTTTATAAGTATCCGTATCCATTTTTTCTAAAACCGATTTTAATGTCTGAATTGAAGTTGTAGCGCAACCAAAATATCTGATTACAATACTAGCTGCGAGATTACCGATTATAGCCGCATTTTTTTTGCTCATGCCGGCTGCGAGCCCCAATGTGTAAGTAGCGACAACAGTATCGCCGGCACCTGTTACATCAAATACATCAGTTTTGTTGAAAACGGGAATTTTTTCATAATTACCGTTTTTTTCAAATAACGCCATACCGTCACCGCCGAGAGTAATAAGAACGGAGTCTGCGTTGGTTTTTTCAAGCATAACTTTTCCCGCCTGTTTAAGAGTTTGTTCATCTTTGATAAAGAACCCGACGTATTTTTCGGTATCAGGCTGATTTGGAGTCATGGAAGTAACTCCTTTAAAACGATTCAAATCTTTTTGAGAGTCAACAACAATAATTTTATTATATTTTTTGCATAACTCAATTGCCTTTGCTATAACCTTATCAGTAAGTATTCCAATGTTATAATCCGATAAAATAACGGCATCGTGCTTAGGTATAGCTTTTTCTATTTGTTTCAAAACTTTCTTTTCCGTTTCAGGCGTTAACGGGTCGATTGTTTCACGGTCAATCCTAACTATCTGCTGAGTAACGGATTGAGAGCAGGAGCCTGATATTCTTGATTTAACGGTAGTTGCACGATTTTTATCTTTTACCATATATTCGGTATTAATGCCCGCCTCTTTAAACGCATTTAAAAGAATCGGAGCATAATAATCATCGCCATATAAACCTATAACACTAACATTTCCGCCGTTTAAAGCGGCAATATTATGCGCTGCATTAGATGCGGCGCCTAAAATAATTTTTGTATTGTAATGTCTTAAAATAAGTACTGGAGCTTCTCTACTCATACGGTCAGTAGTACCGTATACCATTTCATCAATCGCCATATCCCCTATTACAAGTACCGACGGTTTCGATAAATTGTCCAATCCTTTTAATATCTCTTCTTTATCTACCGTAAACATATTTTACTCTCCGACATTATTCTTATATAATAGTAGCATAAAATTAAAGATTTGATTTATGGATATAATTAAAGACAAGAATTCTAAAGTTTCATTTATAGGAATATCTCTTGGCGGATTAAGCACAATTGAATCAGCCGTTGCCGTTTTAGACAGTAATCTGCATATAATTACTCTTGATAAACTCTTTTCCATGAGCGATGTTAAATATTTTCTTGATAATTTTGCAGGGAAACAAAATGCGGTAATTATGGTTTCTATCCCCGAAAATCAAGTTATGCTTGACCATAAGTGGAAATATAACTCCAGAACTTATGATTTGGTAAATTTTGATAAAAAAATGATAAATCGTGAAGATTGGACAAACAGATTTTCATTACGAGGAAGCGAGTATTTTAAAGAATTAAGTTCAAAAAACATAGATATATTTAGGTTTGATATTGATAATATGAAAAAAGTAATGGGGAATTGTTATGCTTATCGAAACAGAACCCCTATCGATTGTAAGTCATTACAGGACACATTAAGAATGAAATATAATATGAGAGAGCTGCCCGTCAATATGCTTCCTGTTGCGCAATTAGAAGCTATTTTAGGAGCTATTTTGGCTCAAATGATTACTTTTGGCAACGATGAATTTGATTGTAAAATTATCGGAGAATTTGAAGAGCTGCCTATTTTAGGGATTTAAAATTATTTTCAATGTAAATTGTTCATATAATCAAAATTAAATTGTATATCTACAGTTTCTTCTTTATATTCTTTTGGTAAGGCATCAAAAGGCGAGGATGATTTTAGAGCTTTTATTGCAGCTTTATCATATTCTTTTATTCCGGAAGATTTTTTAATATTATATTTTATTAATTTGCCGTTTTTATCCAGTGTAAAAAGGACTGTTGCTCTTGCATAACGTCCTTTTTCATTTGGCGGATTCCAATTTTTTTTGATTTTATTCTGAAGATTTTTCATATAGGATCCAAAATCAACATTCGGTTGTTCTTGAGAACTAAAAACAGGTTGTGATATAAATAAAATTGCCAATATAATTATTAATATATTTTTTATATTCTTCATACAATCATTATATAATAAAAAACCTCGTATGAATACGAGGTTTTTTATTATGGTTTCTGTTTTTTACACAGCCGTTAATTTAGCAGAGTTTTCAAGTTTAAGTGTTTCCGTTGTTATATCGCAGACACTTGATGGTCCGAAGTATTGAATAGACCCCGGGAATATATATTTATCTTCATAAGCCCAGGAGGTTCTATTTTTTTCAAGTTCTTTAAATACGGGACCATTAAGCTCAACCAGCGCTTTTTTAATAACGGGTTTAAATTCGCCGTGACGTTTTTCCATATTCATCATCATTGTTAAAGGAACTCCGCCAGCAACCCATTCTGATGCGGGAGCAGAAAGGTTTTTAACTGATGATAAGTAGCCTGTTAAACCAAATTTTAATAAAGCAAATGCGTTATAGCCTAATGAATAGCAATAGTCAGCGTCAAAGTTTGATGGGAATGCACATCTGCCTTCATATCCGAAGAAGTGGCATTGAGCAGAGAATTTGCCCAAATATGTGCCTTGCTTTTTCATTTCATTTAATCTTGCACTTACCATTTCAATTAAAAGTTTTTCCGTTTCAATCTTAGAAACCTGAACGTTTCCGTGAGGGTCTCTATCCATAAGTAATTGCTGTTTAATCATGGTAGGAAGCGAAGAAAATACTACGCTATCATCTGAATTTAATTTACCTTTTATGATTTCAAACTTAGTATTTTCTTCTGCATTCTTGTAGTTTGAATCATTTTCAAGAGAAGCTAAAGTGTCGTTTAAGTTTGAAATCATTGATTTAATTTCGGGAATAAATTCAATTAAGCCTTCAGGGATTAAAGCAATACCGAAGTTTTTGCCCATTTCAGCCCTTTTTGCAACAATTTCCGTCATATTATCAACAATTTGTTTTAATGACATTTTCTTTTGTTCAACTTCTTCCGAAATTAAAGTAATATTCGGCTGAGTTTGGAGTGCAACTTCAAGTCCTACGTGGGTTGCGCTTCTGCCCATTAATTTGATGAAGTGCCAATATTTTTTAGCACTGTTAGCATCTCTTAAGATGTTGCCTACAAGTTCTGCGTAAGTTTTTGTAGCGGTATCAAAACCGAAAGAAATTTCTATCTGGTCATTTTTAAGGTCGCCGTCTATGGTTTTTGGGCATCCTATAACTTGAATGCCTGCATTATGGTTAACAAACCATTCAGCCAGCATTGCTGCGTTTGTATTAGAATCATCTCCACCTATTATTACAACGCCTGTAATATTTAAGTTCTTGCATACTTGCCAAGCTTTTTGGAACTGTTCTTCCGTTTCAAGCTTTGTTCTGCCAGAACCTATAATATCAAAACCGCCGGTATTACGATATGCATTAATTTTTTCATCTGTAAATTCAATATATTTACCGTCTATAATACCGGATGGCCCGCCTAAAAAACCGTATAATTTATTCTCGCTGTTTGCTTGTTTTAAAGCATCATACAGCCCTGCGATTACGTTATGACCCCCGGGGGCTTGTCCGCCTGATAATATTACACCGATGTTTCTTTTTTCGCTTACTTCTTTATTATTTGAAGTATTAAACGTTACAACGGGCTTGCCGTATGTATTTTTAAATAATTCTTTAATTTGTTCTTGGTCTTTAACAGATTCTGTTTTATTTCCCTCTGTCATAGTAAGATTATTTATACCGCCGGCCAAGGAGCTTGGTAATTTCGGCTGATATTTTAATCTCTCGATTTGAAGTGCTGAAAGTTCTTTCATGTAATATCTCCGTTCTTTTGCAACTGTATACATTCAAATTGTATCACAAAAACCCGTATTGATTAATTATATTTATCTTTGTATCATGTAGAAATGAAAAGTAAACAAGTAAGATTAAATAAGTATATAGCATCAACAGGTTTTTGCTCCAGAAGAAAAGCCGATGAATTAATTGAATCAGGCAAAGTGTTTGTAAACGGAATAAAAATCAAAGAGCTGGGATGCCTTATAAATGAAAAAGATAAGGTTGTTATAGACAATAAGATTATAAAACCTCAAGAGCTCACTTATATCCGCTATTACAAACCCGCAGGCTATATTACAACAATGGACGATGAAAAGGGCAGAAAAACTATTTATAACATTCTGCCTGAAGAAGTCCATAATTTAAAACCCGTAGGCAGATTGGATAAAGATTCCACAGGGCTTTTAATACTTACTAATGACGGAGATTTTATTAATTCGTTTGCTCACCCCTCCGTTAAAGTACCCAAAGTATACAGAGTTTGTGCTCAAGGTAAACTCACTTTAAATGATTTAACCTTAATGGAAAAAGGTATTGAGATAGAAAAAGACCAAATTGCTTATGCTTTAGCTCGTATAATTGATTTTGAGGGTAAAAATACCGTTCTTGAAATGGTGCTTTATCAAGGACTAAACAGACAGATTAGAAAAATGCTCGATTGTTTAGGGCACAGCGTTATTTCACTAAAACGTTTAAGTATGGGACCGGTTGATTTATCGGGGCTTAAAAAGGGACAGTTCAAATATATTAAGCCCAAACAAGTTGAACAAATTAAAGCATATTTGAAAAAATTAGCGGCTGATTCATAATTAGCTTGTTTTAAATAATAGAACATCTGTTCAATAATAAATATTAAAAAACTTTTTATTTATATATTTAACTATATTTTGTTTTTGATAGAATTATAACGTAGAAAGATTAATTATGTTATTGGAATTTTTATATTCAAAAATCCACAGAGCTACTGTGACCGATGCAAACCTAAATTATGTAGGTTCAATTACTATTGATAAAAATATTATTGAAAAAGCTAATATGCAGGAAGGTCAAAAGGTTGATATTTTAAATATCAATAATGGCGAAAGATTTCAGACATATATAATTGCAGGAAAAAGCGGAAACAAAGACTTTTGCTTAAACGGTGCCGCTGCAAGAAAAGCTCAAATCGGAGATAAAATTATAATCTGTGCATACGCACAAATGACTCCCGATGAAGCAAAAACCTATAAACCATCTATTGTTCAACTAAACGATAATAATGAAATTGTTTAATTTTTATCTAAAAATCTTTGAACTTTAGTATTCATGGATTCTTCTTTGATTTTCCATTCTCCGTTAGTATCTTTTCCTATAATAAAGTATGCGGGAATTTTATAATCACTTGTAGACGGCATACGCATAGCTGCAACTTTGTAGTCTTGTCCTAACGGTGTAATTTTTACGTTAAAATAACGATTTTTATACTTTCTTAATTTCATAAGTTTTGTAGATTTTTTTGCTTCGGATTTATAACGCTCTATCGGTATATTAACCGACTCTTTTGTCCCGTCAGGTTTTTCAACTACTCTGATGATTTTAGCATCATCGGTATAATATTTAAAATAATCGCTGCTGTAATTATTAGCAGCATCAATATATTGATTAAAAAAACATTGAACATCTTGTATTTCATCGGCAGATGCCCAAACAGGCAAAAACAAAATCATAAACATTAATATAAATTTTTTCATAATCTCTCCAAAAAATAACAGTAACTCTACACTGTAAAGTTACTGTCATTTTTTAAGAAATAATGAAATTATTCAATTGTATAGTCGGTTAATTCGGGAGTCCCAAACATACCCTCTATTTCTTCTAAGATAGCAGACGGTTTTCTTGCATTATTCTTTTCTGCTGCACGTTTTTGTGCTTCTCTGTCTTTTTCCTCAGAAGCATTTGTTAAGTGATAGAAACCGGTACCGGCAGGAATTAATCTACCGATAATAACGTTTTCTTTTAAACCTCTTAACAAATCACGTTTACCCTCAACAGCAGCTTCCGTAAGAATTCTTGTAGTTTCTTGGAAAGAAGCAGCTGAAATAAAGCTTTCGGTATTCAAGCTTGCTTTTGTAATACCTAACAGTACTGCTTCATAAGTAGCTTCAACTCCGCCTGCCGCTTTTACTTTTTCATTTTCTTGTTCTACTTCTTTATACTCTAAAAATTCTCCAGGAAGAAGCTTCGTATCGCCTGATTCAAGAATTTTTACTTTCTTAGTCATTTGTCTTACGATAACTTCAACATGTTTATCAGCAATTTCAACACCCTGTGAACGATATACTCTTTGTACTTCGTCAACTAAGTATTGTTGAGCAGCTTCAACACCGTTTAATCTGATAACATCATGCGGATTTAAAGGCCCGCCTGTCAATGCCTGACCGACTTTTATATCCTGACCGTTTGCGACTATAATATTTGAATCAATCGAATATTTAACTTCCTGTCTGCCGTTTTCTCCGTTTAAGAATAAGCGAGGTACATCATCTTCAATTTCAATTTCAGCCTTACCCGCATATTCTGCAACAACAGCAGAATCTTTTGGTTTTCTTGCTTCAAGAAGTTCTTCTACACGAGGCAAACCTTGAACGATATCACCTGTCTTTTGTCTTTCAAATACTAATGTTGCAATCATATCACCACGGTTAACAAGTGAACCGTTAGCAACCTGAAGCATTGTTCCAGGGCTGATTAAATACGGACGCCCAACTCTCAAGGTTATTGAGTTTTTATCAGCCGCTACAACAAGCCCTGACATACTTGATATCTCTCCGCTTTCGGAAATTACCGTATCCATTTTAACCAGCTCACCTTTTTTAACAGTTGGCTTCGATTTTAAGCTTACTTTCACTTCACTGTTATCTGAAACTAAAAGTAATCTTCTTACGTCCTGATTATTTTCTTTTATACTTGCAACAGCATCACTTATGGCTAAAACTTGTGTTTTGGCAACAGCTGTTTTCGGTTCAATTACTTGACCGTCAGTTACCAACAACTCAGTCTGCATAGAAGCTGATGTTTTAGATTGCCCTTCAGCTTCTCTTCTTACAATCAATGTTTCAAGTACAACAATCTTTAGATTATTATCACTGTCAAGTTCTACTAAACCTTTCAAATGACTTAAATATCCGTCCATTTGAAGTACCAAACTTGTTCTTGTAAGTACTCCGCCCTCTAAGTTTCTTACTCTTGCACCATCTTTATATTGAAGCTGAGTTACAGGTACCAAATCTATTGCTTTATCCGTTGAATTGAATTTAATAGATACGTCTTTTGTATCAATATTAAATCTTTGAACGGGTCTTACCAAAATTTGTATCGGCTGATTTGATATTGTCTTTTCATCCAATACCGCAACACCCATATCTTCTTCTAAATCATCTATTTCAAGAGTATCTTTTTCATTATCTAAAATAGTAACGATTGAATCTTCTTTAACTTTAATCTTAGGTGCAATTTCAGTACCTTTTTTTACAACTTCACCTTCATCAACTTTAAGCTCGCCTATATTACTCAAGTTATAAATTTCACCTGGGCGAATTACAACTTCATGAATCATATCATTGAACTCTTTTATTTCAACAATACCGTCGATATGAGTATAAAGGTCTTTTACTACTTCTGTTCCCGCTGTAACAAAAGTGCCCGATTCTACCATTTTTAATGCAGAATCTTTATTTACCTGATGAATTTCGTCAGGAATAAATATAACTTCACCCGGTTTTGTTATAATTTGATTTTCATCAACTTCGATACCGTTATATCTTATCTCACCTGATGACGGAACGGTATATTCTTCATCCAATAATTCGGCAATAATCATACCGCTTTCAACAACCGTATCAATAGGTGCCTTAACAATATATTTTTCACCTGTTTTCTTAACAGTCCATATTTGTTCTTTTTTGGTTTGTTCAAACTTAGCATTAGAAGCCGTTATAGAAGCTATTACAATAGTCAATTCTTTACCTTGAACTATCTTTTTAATTTTTTTGCCTTCAAACTTAACGTCCTCTACTTTAAGATTATCACCAAGTCTTACTTCACCGCCGTGTTCTGATATAATATGGATTTCTGCGAGTTTCTCGCCTTCTTTAACGGCTTTACCGTCTTCCACTAATATTGTAGAACCTCCGGGAAGATTATAAACATCACCGCCTAATACCCATACAATACCGTTTTTACTTGCCGTTCTGGAAATATTACCTTGTCTGTCTTTCTTTTCATCGGCAACAAAGTCTTCAAAAACAATTTCACCCGATAAATCGGAAGTAATATCTTTTGTAGCTTTTTCCGTTAAACGGCTTCCGTCACCGCCTGAAGCTGGTTCATATATAGCGATTTTATCGCCTTTTTTAACTTCTTGTCCTTCATTTAAGTATAATATTGCACCTGACGGAATATGATATTTCTTTGTTTTTGTTCCCGATTTTATTTCCATATCGGATTCTTGAACAGTTATTGCAACATTATCACCATGACGGGTTCTCAAATCTCTGGTGAAGATTTTTGAAGTGATTTTACCGTCAACATCAGCTATAATTTCTTTCATTGCGCCGGCACCTTTAAATACACCACCAGTGTGGAAAGTTCTCATGGTAAGCTGTGTTCCCGGTTCACCGATTGATTGAGCAGCAATAATACCGATTGCTTCACCGACATCCACAAGTTTTTGTGTTGTCATTGCCCAACCATAGCATTTTTGACATATACCATATTCAAGTTCACAAGTTAACGGAGAACGTACCTTTAATTGATGCAAATCTAAAGATTTAATTTTTCTGATATCATCTCTGTTTATTGTAGTATTTGCAGGGATAACAACATTTCCGTCTTTATCTTTAATATCTTCGGCAATAGTTCTTCCGAGTAATCTTTCCGTTAAAGGAGCAACTATTTTTTCACCATCAGATATATCAGTCATCATAATACCGCGTTTTGTACCGCAATCATGATCACGTATAATAACGTCTTGTGCTACGTCAACCAAACGTCTTGTCAAATATCCTGAGTCTGCTGTTTTTAACGCCGTATCTACAAGTCCTTTTCTTGCACCGTAAGAAGAAATAATATATTCGGTAACAGACAAGCCTTCTTTAAAGTTTGACTTGATAGGCAAGTCGATAATCTGACCTTGCGCATCTGCCATCAAACCTCTCATACCAACCAACTGTGATACCTGTGATACGTTACCTCTTGCACCTGAGAATGCCATCATATATACTGGGTTTAATCTGTCAAAATTTTCTACAACCCTTGCCGTTAGTTTTGATGTAGTTTCACTCCAAGTATCGATAACTTTTGTATATCTTTCAACTTCCGTAATATCACCTTTTAAATATCTGTGAGTTGATTTTTCAATCTCTTTTTCGGCTTCATTCAGAAGTTCTTTTTTGTCGGCAGGTACGGATAAATCTGCTATTGATATTGTTGTACCTGATTTTGTTGCATATTTATATCCTAAATTTTTAAGATTATCTGCCAAATCAGCAGTTTTTGCTCCGCCAAATTCAAGATATACTTGCGCTAATAATTTATTAATCGATTTTTTGTTCACCTGTTCATTGATGAAGTCAAATGATTTTTTCTTATGTAATAATGTATCCATGTTATTTTCACCCTTATTCTATGATGCAAAGATTGCATTTCTTACTGTTTCATTAAAGATAATTCTACCGACAGTTGTTTCAAGTCTTTCACCGTGTTCGTCACGAACTATTATTCTGTCATGAAGCTTTATTACACCTGTTTCATGTGCTGCTATCGCATCTTCAAAGCTGTAAAAATATTTAAGTTGTTTATCTTCATCGTTATTATCCATAAGAGTAAGATAATACATACCTAATACCATATCCTGAGAAGCTGCAATAATCGGTTTACCTGTTGCAGGAGCCAAGATGTTATTTGTTGCAAGCATTAACATCCTTGCTTCCGATTGTGCTTCTATTGATAACGGTACGTGTACAGCCATCTGGTCACCGTCGAAGTCAGCGTTGAATGCGGTACATACCAATGGATGCAATTGAATAGCACGTCCTTCAACAAGTACAGGTTCAAATGCTTGAATACCTAATCTGTGTAAGGTTGGAGCACGGTTTAATAATACGGGATGTCCGTCGATTACTTCTTCCAATATATCCCATACTACCGGTTCCGAACGTTCTATTTTCTTTTTAGCGGATTTTATATTTTGTACAAATCCTCTTTCTATTAATTTATTTACGACAAACGGTTTAAATAATTCTATTGCCATTTCTTTAGGAAGTCCGCATTGATGCAATTTTAATTTAGGACCTACAACAATAACAGAACGGCCCGAGTAATCAACACGTTTACCTAATAAGTTTTGTCTGAAACGACCTTGTTTACCTTCTATAATATTACTTAACGATTTTAAAGGTCTGTTGCTTGGGCCTACAACGGTTCTTCCTCTTCTGCCGTTATCTATTAATGAGTCTACCGCTTCTTGAAGCATACGTTTTTCGTTTCTTACAATAATTTCGGGTGCACCCATTTCTTGAAGTCTTAACAAACGGTTGTTTCTGTTAATTACACGTCTGTATAAGTCGTTTAAGTCGGATGTGGCAAATCTTCCGCCGTCTAATTGAACCATCGGTCTTAAATCCGGCGGAGTAACGGGAAGTACATCCATTATCATCCAAGTAGGTTCGGTGTTGCTTTCAAGTAAAGATTCCACAAGTCTTAGTCTTTTAATTAATTTTGCTTTTCTTTGAACACTGCCGGAAAGCCCTGATAATTCACCTCTTATTTGTTCTGCCATATCTTTTAATGATATTTCGCCCAAGAGTTCTTTTATGGCTTCGGCTCCGATTCCTACTTTCAATTGTGAATCTTCATTTTCCAACATAAAGTCTTCATATTCTTCTTCAGTCAGTAATTGAAGTTTCTTAAATTCACTATCGGCAGGATCAATTACTACATAGTTATTAAAATAAATAACCTGTTCCAAATCTTTTAGCGTCATATCCAAAAGTAAACCGAGATAACTTGGTATTCCTTTCAAGAACCAAATATGGCTTACAGGTGCGGCAAGTTTTATATGCCCCATTCTGTGACGTCTTACTTTTGAATCCGTAACTTCAACACCGCATCTTTCGCAGATAATTCCTTTATGTCTTACTCTTTTATATTTTCCGCAATAACATTCCCAGTCCTTTGTAGGTCCAAAAATTCTTTCGCAGAATAACCCGTCTCTTTCGGGTTTTAATGTACGATAGTTAATGGTTTCAGGCTTTGTTACTTCACCGTATGACCATTTAAGCACACGCTCCGGAGAGGCTATGCTTATTCGTATATAATCAAAATAATCTATGCTTGTAGACAATTTTATATCTCCTTTAATTCTTATTCTTTAAACGAACTCGGTGTTTCCAAAAAGTCAATATTCAACAGTTCGGAATCCATATCCGAAAGTATTCTTTTTGGTGCTGACTTTCTGATATCATCCGTATCGGACATCAAATCAACTTCTTCACCGCTCTTTTTAGACACTGATATATCCAAACCGATACTCTGTAATTCTCTTACAAGTACTTTAAATGATTCGGGGATACCCGGTCTCGGGATATTATCACCTTTTACAATAGCTTCATAAGCACGTGAACGTCCGTTTACGTCATCGGATTTAATTGTCAGCATTTCTTGAAGAGTATATGCCGCACCGTATGCTTCTAACGCCCAAACTTCCATTTCTCCGAATCTTTGTCCGCCAAATTGTGCTTTTCCGCCTAAAGGCTGTTGTGTTACAAGTGAATAAGGACCTGTCGACCTTGCGTGGATTTTATCATCAACCAAGTGAACAAGTTTAAGGAAGTATGTAATACCGACTGATACAGGTCTGTCAAAAGGCTCACCTGTTCTGCCGTCATACAATGTTACTTTTCCGTCCTCACCTACCCAATCACAGCCTGATTCTTTTATACCTCTTAACAATTCGTATTTTGTTGAGATTTCTGATTTATTTTCTCCGTACATTTCATCAAATGATGGTGCTTCATAGTAGTCACCCGTTAAGTATGACGCTAAACCGAGTAAACATTCATATGTCTGACCAACATTCATACGAGAAGGTACACCCAGAGGATTTAATACTATATCAACAGGAGTTCCGTCAGGCAGGAACGGCATATCCTCTTTGGGTAATATTCTTGAAACAATACCCTTGTTACCGTGACGGCCTGCTAACTTATCACCTACCGATACTTTACGTTTTTGTGCAATGTAGACTTTTATTAATGTATTTGCACCCGGCATAAGCTCGTCGCCTTTTTCACGGTCAAATACTTTAACATCTACTACACGTCCGCCCTCTCCGTGAGGTACTCTTAATGAGTTATCTTTTACATCTCTTGCTTTTTCAGCAAAGATTGCTCTTAATAATTTTTCTTCCGGAGGATGTTCGGATTCTCCTTTTGGAGTAACTTTACCTACTAAGATATCATCTGCATAAACTCTTGCACCGATACGAACGATACCTCTTTCATCCAAATGTCTTAAAGATTCTTCCGAAACATTCGGTACTTCTCTTGTTATTTCTTCGGGACCCAACTTCGTTTGTCTTGCCTCAATTTCAAGTTTTTCAATATGTAATGAAGTAAATACATCATCATATACACATCTTTCACTTAAAAGAATAGCATCTTCGAAGTTATATCCTTCCCAAGGCATATATGCAACTAATACGTTTTTACCTAAAGAAAGCTCTCCGTAATGTGTAGAAGCACCGTCGGCAATTACATCACCCGCTTTTACTTTATCACCTTCCGATACTATCGGTTTTTGGTTAATACAAGTATCTTGGTTGCTTCTTACATATTTCATTAATTGATATTTGTGTAATTTATTTGATTTATCTTTTATCCAAATTTCTTCGCCGACAACTTTTTCAACAGTACCGTCCACATCGGAAACAACTACCATACAAGAGTCTTTTGCCGCTCTTTTTTCCAAGCCTGTTGCAACAACGGGCCTATCGGTAATTAAAAGAGGTACTGCCTGACGCTGCATGTTTGACCCCATCAGTGCTCTGTTGGCGTCGTCGTGTTCAATAAACGGAATAACTGACGTTGCAACGGATATAACCTGAATAGGCGATACACCCATATAGTCAACACGTTTTGATTCGCCCATTGTAAATTCTGATTTATAACGAATAGGTACGTATTGAGCTTTAATGCTTCTGTCGGGATTTAACGTCAAATCTGATGGTGCTACACGGAAGTTTTCTTCTTCATCGGCACTCATATAGTGTACTTCGTTTGTAACAACACCGTCTTTGACAACGAAATATGGTGTTTCTATAAATCCGTAATCATTAACTCTTGCGTGTGTAGCTAATGAACCTATCAAACCTGCGTTAGGACCTTCAGGGGTTTCTATCGGACATATTCTTCCGTAGTGGGATGGGTGAATATCACGAACTGCAAACCCTGCACGTTCTCTAACCAAACCTCCCGGGCCTAATGCCGATATACGTCTTTTATGTGTTAACTCTGATAACGGGTTAACCTGATCCATAAACTGTGATAACTGTGATGAACCAAAGAATTCTTTTAATGACGCAATCAGCGGTTTTGTATTTAATAAATTCAACGGAGTAAGTGTTTCTGAATTTTGAAGAGTCATTCTTTCTTTAACAATTCTCTCAATTCTTGATAAACCTACTCTGAACTGGTTCTGTAATAATTCACCGACCGAACGGATTCTTCTGTTTCCTAAGTGGTCAATATCATCACAGCTTCCTTCATCGTATGTTAAATTAATTAAATATTCTACCGCTGCAACCAAATCTTGTATTGTAAGTGTTCTTTGTGTTTCAGCCACATTTAAGTTTAATTTTTTATTTAATTTATAACGGCCTACTCTGCCGATATCATATTTTTTATCATCAAAGAAACGTGATTCAATTATGGAGCGGCCGCCTGCTGCTGAAGCCGGATCTCCGGGACGAAGCTTTTTATAAACTTCAATTAAAGCATCATCCGTTGTTTCGGTTGTATCTTTTTCTAAGGTTTTTTTCAAAAATTCAAAATGAGTAAACAGTGTTTCCATCTCGGATACTGTAATACCCAATGCTTTTAACAGAGTTGTTGCTAAGATTTTTCTGTTTTTATCTATTTTTACATAGATTATATCGTTAGCATCCGTTTCTATTTTTAACC
>CANQLG010000029.1 GCA_947624645.1 Candidatus Gastranaerophilales bacterium | reverse complement strand
GGTTCATTAGTATATAAATTCGCACTTGGTTTTTATACTTTAAAAAAATATGATATAGCACTTATTTCATTACTATATTCAAATGTAAAAAATTGGAAAAAAACTTATGCTTTATCTTTAATATATGAAATGAAAAAAGAATATAAAATTGAACTTAAATATTTGTATGAATTTTTACCCGAAACACAACTTTTTTATAAAAAAGGCAGATTAAAAAGAAAACTAAATGTAATTAGGAGAATTTTAACAACAACAATAAAAAGTGTTTTTGATTTTAGAAAAAATATACCCGAATATGAAAAACTTGTAAAAGTGTCCGAAGAAAAAAATCTTCAATCATATATGCTATACGCTTATGCTTCCGAAATAAACAAGCAGTCAGGGAACTATAAAAATGCACTAAAATATATAAATAAAGCATATAAATATACAAATGAATTAAATAATATGTATAAACAAAGAGCCAAAATGCAGATTTTTCTTTTGGCAGGGAAATACGAAAAAGCACTTAAAATTGCAAATGAATTAAAAGACAGCACAAAAGAAAGTGATAAAGCAATTTATATTCTTGAAAGATTAATAACGGCAAAAAAAGAAAATAATTACAAAAAAGCAGTTGATGAGATTTTATCAAAAAGTTTTACGGATGAATCGGGAAAAATGTACAAATTACTTGCCGAACACTTTAAATATACTTTAAGAAATAAAAAACTGGCAAAAAGATTTTATAAAATATTAGATTAGGGAGTATAACCCAACAATAATAAAGGAATATAGGAATTAATAATGAGCATTGATAAAGAAAAATTTGATTTAAACAAAATCCACAAGCTAAAAAATAATATATTGGTTTCAATATTTCTATTATTTCTTCTTTTTAATTCTCCTTATGCAAAAGGTTTTGATATAAAAGAATTACTTCCTGTTAAACATAATATATTTGTAACAGGTTCTAAAATGCATGTTTATCACAATGGACCTGCCGTATTGTTAGATGACGGAAATGTCTTGGTTCTTGGAGGAAATACGAAACAAGCAGAAATATATGATTACAAAAAAAATAACTTTATATTAAGTATTTTATATTTATGATTATGATAAAAATAAAATATATAAATTTGAGCCAAAGCAAAAAGTAGCCGATGTCGATATAAAACGAGATATATATGCTAAAAATTCTCCATTAAATACAAGAATTCTTTATTGGACAGATAAAAATGGAGCGGTAATCATCGACAGACAAGGTAATGATATAGTAAATATTTTATTTATAACAGAAAAAATAACTGAACAAGGCTATACAAGCACACTTTTAGACAATAACGAAGTAATTTTTATTGGTGGATATTGGGATGGTTGGGGACGACGTTATACACGAGATAGTTATTTAGTTTCAGCAGATGGAGTAATAACAAAATATAGACCTATAAATATACTAAGGTCTAACCATCAAGCAATAAAATTAAATAATGGAAATATATTAATTATAGGAGGCTATAATAAAACCAATGGAAACAAAAACTACCATATAGTTAAATCTGAAATTTATTATAAGTAATAAAAAAGCACCCCGTATCGGAGTGCTTTTAGCATGTGGGTTGATTTTTAACCGACAACTAAATGTAATATATTTTAAAATCAAACATCTTTAAATAAATCATGTATTGGTATATTATAAGCGATGCTTGTTCTTATAATATATTTCAAAGTTAAATTTCTTATTCCCGTCTCGACCTTGGCTATGTGTTCACGTTCATAATTTGTTTTTTCCGCAAAGACATTTTGTGAGTGCTTGTTCTCCTTTCTTAATTTCTTGATTGTTTGAACTAAAATTTTCAAAACTTCTTTTTCTTCTTTTGTATACATGGGCTTTTCTCCTTTCTTTTTTTGCCACGTATACAAAAAAAATATAAATTCTTATTTATAGATATAAATGAGGTTATAAAAATTGCCTTACCGGTCAAAAATAAAAATAGCCAAAGCGGTAATTATTAAAAAGAAAATATGGTTTAAAATAATTTATCTTAAAGGAGATAAATTATGGAAAAAAAAGAACTAAAAGGCACAAAGACAAGAGAAAATCTTATGAAAGCTTTTGCCGGCGAATCTATGGCACGCAACAGATACTGTATATTTGCTTCTATGGCTGAAAAAGAAGGATTAATTCAAATATCGGAAATATTTAAAAAAACAGCGCTTAATGAAAAAGAACACGCCGAGATATATTATGAATTTTTAGACGGTGATGATGTTGAAATTACTAATATTTCGTACCCGTCTTGCAATGGCACTACTTTGGAAAATTTACTGTGTTCCGCTAAATACGAAGAAGAAGAACACACAACTATGTATCCCGAATTTGGTAAAATCGCAAAAGAAGAGGGGTTTGATGAAATAGCAAAAGCTTTTTACAATATCGCAAACATTGAAAAACACCATAGCGAAAGATATAAAACACTTGCTCAAAGGCTGAAAGACGAAACTCTTTTTAAAAGAGAAGAAAAAGTTTTATGGGTCTGCACTCATTGTGGGCATGTAGTTGAAGCAAAATCAGCACCTGTTAAATGTCCTGTTTGTGATAAAAAACAAGGCTATTTTGAACTTTTATGTGATTGCTTATAAAAAAACTCCCATTACGGGAGTTTTTTTGTTATTTAAATATGATTTTTAAGCTATTTCTTCATTTGGTTTTATATCCGGTTTAATTATTTTGGATTCTTCATTTTTAGTCGGAAGTTTAATTAATTCCGCATTCGAACTTTCTGTTTTCTTTTTAACCATATCGGCAGTTACGGTAAATTCTTTAACTTCTTCTTGTGACGGAAGCGCATACATAATATCCATCATAATTTCTTCAACTATTGAACGCAATGCTCTTGCGCCTGTCTTACGTTTTATTGCTTCCGCTGCAATTAAATCAACTGCTTCAGGTTCAAATTTAAGTTCAACACCATCCATATTTAACAGGCATTGATATTGTTTTAATAATGCATTCTTAGGCTGAGTAAGAATATTTTTCAAAGTAGATTCTTCTAACGGGTCTAATACTGCATAAACAGGAACTCTGCCGATAAATTCGGGAATTAAACCGAATTTCAACAAATCTTCAGGTTGAAGTTTTTTAAGCATTTTTGCTGCTTCAAGTTCTTTTTCAGCCTGAGTTTTTGGTGCCGCAGCGCCAAACCCTATTGTTGCGGAATCTCCTGCACGTCTTTCAACAATTTTATCCAAACCGACAAATGCACCGCCTACTATAAACAGTATGTTTGCGGTATTTATTTGTATAAATTCCTGATGCGGATGTTTTCTTCCTCCTTGCGGCGGTACGTTTGCAACTGTGCCTTCTATCATTTTTAATAATGCCTGTTGTACGCCTTCACCTGACACATCTCTTGTTATACTTGTATTTTCGGATTTTCTTGAAATTTTATCTATTTCATCAATATAGATAATGCCTTTTTCAGCTTTTTGTGCGTCATAATCTGCGTTTTGATATAGTCTTAAAAGGATATTTTCAACATCATCACCTACATATCCTGCTTCGGTCAATGTTGTTGCATCAGCTATTGCAAACGGTACATCAAGCATTTTGGCTAAAGTTTGAGCTAAAAGTGTTTTTCCGCTTCCTGTTGGTCCAACCAAGAGTATATTACTCTTTTGTATTTCAACTTTTTTCTCGTCTGCCGTTGCATTATGAGCAATACGTTTATAATGGTTGTATACCGCAACCGAAAGTACCTTTTTTGCGTCATCCTGACCTATTATGTATTCGTCAAGATATTCTTTTATTTCATGTGGTTTTGGTACTTTGGTTAGATCGGCTTCTTTTATTTCAATTTCTTCAGGTTTTTCTTTATTCTCAAGAAATTCTTCATCTAATATCTCATTACAAAGTTCAACACATTCATCACAGATATACACATCAGGTCCTGCTATTAATTTTTTGACCTGTTCTTGTGTTTTTCCGCAAAACGAACATTTTAAACGACTGTCATCATGAGTTGCCATTAATTATATCTCCTGACTTGGTTTTGGCGTTGTATTTACAGTTACGACCTTATCAATCATTCCGTATTCTAAAGCTTCTTCGGGAGTCATAATATAGTCCCTGTCCGTATCTTTTTCAATTTTTTTAATTGATTGTCCGGTATTTTTAGCCAAAATTTCATTCAATGATTTTTTAATTCTGATTATTTCTGCAGCTTGTATTTCGATATCGGTAGCTTGACCTTGTGCTCCGCCTAAAGGTTGGTGGATTAATACTCTTGAGTGCGGAAGTGCCATTCTCTTTCCTTTTGTTCCTGATGAAAGTAAAAACGCTCCCATTGATGCTGCTTGTCCTAAACATATTGTTGATACATCTGCTCTAATATGCTGCATTGTATCATATATAGCAAATCCTGCCGTTACGCTGCCTCCCGGTGAATTAATATACAGCATAATATCTTTTTCGGGATTTTCGCTGTCTAACAGCAATAATTGTGCTACTATTAAGTTTGCTACCATATCATCTATCGGAGTTCCCAAAAAGATTATTCTTTCTCTTAATAATCTTGAAAATATGTCGAAAGACCTTTCTCCTCTTGATGATTGTTCTATTACTACGGGTACAAAACTCATATTTTTCCCTTTCTAACCTGTATGTTATTTTTTATAACTTACATTTGCATTATCTATTAATAATCTTGTTACTTTTTCGGAAATTACTTGTGAATTTAATGAGTGTAATATATTATTGTTTTTTTGAATTTCCGCTATGATATTATCAGGTGTTGTGCGATAAATGTTAGCAAGTTCGTTAATTTTAGCTTGAATATCTTCCGAAGTAACATTTATTTTTTCTTCCTGAGCAATTTTACCTACAATTAATGAATTTTTTAATCGTCTTACGGCTTCTTCTTTTAATTGATCATATATTTTTTGATGACCTTCTTTTTCAAGCATTTCGTCAAAGTTGCCGCCTTGCATATTAATTCTTTGTTTAAATTCACCCATTAATGCCTGTATTTCACGGTTTATCATTGATTCTTGGATTTTTATATCAGTTTTTGCAATTAAATCTTCAAAGATTTTATTTGAAATTCTTCTTTCATTCTCAGCTTTTGCACTTGCTTCAAGATATTTCTTTATATCTTCTTTTAATTCATCCAATGTGTTAAATTGAGGATTAACTTTTTTTGCGAACTCATCGTTAATCTCGGGGAGTACTCTTTCTTTTATTGCATTAAGTTTAATATTAAATTCTGCATTTTTACCTTTAAGTTTTTCATCGTGATATTCATCGGGGAATTTAACATTAATTGTAAATTCTTCACCTGTATTTTTATCAACCAATTGTTCTGCAAAACCGGGAATAAAGTTAGAATTTGCAATATCCAAAACATAATTTTTTGCACTTCCGCCTTTTATTTCTTCGCCGTCCGTATAACCTGCAAAATCAATATTTACCAAGTCGGTATTTTTAGATTTTCTGTCAGTGATATCTTTTAGTTCGGCTAATCTTTGAGCTAAGCTGTCAAGCTCTTTTTGAATTGCATCGTCTGCATTTTTAAATTCTTCTATTTCAACATCCAAACCTTTATATTTATCAAGTTTAACTTCAGGTTTAAGTTCAAATTTAGCTGTTATTTTTAAAGATTTATCTTCTGCAAATTCGTACGATTCAACATTTGGAGCTGTAACCAAATCAAAATTATTTTCTTCAATTGCTTTTTCAAATAAAGTCGGGAGTAAACTGTCCAAAACTTCTTTTTGAAGAGCCGCAATACCTACATATTTTTCCAAGATATTTCTTGGAGCTTTACCCTGTCTGAATCCGGGGACGTTAACTCTTTGTGCAAGTTTTTTGCATGCTTTGTCATATTCCCATTCACAAACAGATGGTTCTATTTCTATATTTAGTTTTACTTCGTTGTTGTCTAATTTTTCAATTGTTACAGCCATTTTATGTCACCTTTTCTTAATATTTCTCATGCCTTAAAGGATGTCCCTTTTCATATACGATTAAAATTATACCATAAATATATTTTTTACAAATAAACGATTTGGACTAGATTAAGAGTTGGTATGTTTTTACAAATTTGATTTATAATTGTATAATAGAAAAAGATTTATAAGGGAAAAGGTGAATTATGACAATTACTGCCGAAAAAGAAGGTATAATAACTCAAGTTATAGGTCCTGTAATAGATGTTGAATTTGCATCGGGAATTTTACCCGAGATTAATGATTCTATTGAAATAATTGCGGGTGACAATAACAAAATTGTGGCGGAAGTACAACAGCACTTGGGCGAAAATAAAATCAGGTCTGTTGCAATGTCATCAACCGACGGAATAAAGCGTGGCATGAAAGTTATAAATACTTGTGAACCTATTAAAATTCCTGTCGGAAAAAACATCTTAGGCAGAATATTAAATGTATTGGGTCAGCCTGTTGATAATGCAGGTGATATTGAAGCCGATACTTATCTTCCTATCCACAGAAGTTCTCCTTCTTTGGTAGACCAAAATACGAATATTGAAATATTAGAAACTGGGATAAAAGCAATCGACCTTTTACAGCCGTATCAAAAAGGCGGAAAAATAGGATTATTTGGCGGTGCAGGTGTCGGAAAAACAGTTTTAATTATGGAATTAATTCATAATATAGCATCAGAACACTCCGGTGTTTCGGTTTTTGGCGGTGTAGGAGAAAGAACAAGAGAAGGCAATGACCTTTGGAATGAAATGAAAGAATCAGGTGTTATTGATAAAGTTGCACTTATATACGGGCAGATGAATGAACCGCCCGGAGCAAGAATGAGAGTGGGTTTATCAGCGCTTACGGCTGCCGAGTATTTTAGAGATTATTCTAAACAGGATGTGCTTTTATTTATTGATAATATATTCAGATTTGTACAGGCAGGTTCTGAAGTTTCGGCGTTATTGGGCAGAATGCCGTCCGCTGTCGGTTATCAGCCTACTTTGGCTAATGAAATGGGTGAACTTCAGGAAAGAATAACTTCTACTAAAGATGGCTCTATTACGTCAGTTCAGGCAATATATGTACCGGCAGACGATTTAACAGACCCTGCTCCTGCTACTACATTCTCTCACCTTGATGCTTCAACGGTACTTTCAAGACAAATTGCATCTTTGGGGTTGTATCCTGCTGTTGATCCGTTAGCTTCCAACAGTAAAGTTTTAGATCCGTTAATTATCGGTGAAGAACACTATAATACCGCAAGAAAAGTACTTGAAATTCTTCAAAAATATCAGGAATTACAGGATATTATTGCTATTTTGGGTATGGATGAACTTTCGGAAGAAGATAAAGAAACAGTTAACAGAGCAAGAAAAATTCAAAAATTCTTATCTCAACCTTTCTTTGTTGCGGAACAATTCTCCGGTATGGATGGTAAATATGTTAAACTTGAAGATACTATTGCAGGCTTTAAAGGTATAGTTGAAGGGAAATATGATAATATCCCCGAACAGGCATTCTATATGGCCGGCACTATTGAGGATGTTCTTAAAAATGCTGAAAAGGTTAAATAGGCAGGATTATGAGCGATAAAAAAATCCATTTTAAGATAATTACACCTGAAAAAATTGTTTTTGAAGATGATGTTGATGCAATATATGCTCAAGGTCTGGCAGGAAGTTTTGGTGTTTTGCCCAATCATATACCTTTTATGGCATCTTTAGCCGTTGATACCGCCAGTATTGAAAATAACGGTGAAAAAATAAAATTCTCTATTATCGGCGGTGCGTTTCAATTTAAAAATAATGATGCAATAATATTGACGGAAGTCGCCGAACGTGATGTTGATATTGATACTGCAAGAGCTAAGCTCGCAATTGAACGTGCCGAAGCCAAATTGGGCTCCGCTCAATCACAAAATGAAATTAAAGCTGCTAATGCCGCAATAGCAAGAGCTATGGCCAGATTAAAAGCCGCTTCAAAAAATTAGTTAACAGATTTATACCCTTTTTCTAATGCCTGTATATTTCCGTCCAACAGTTGGGCTTTTTTACCTGTTAATTTCTTTTTCATTAAAGATATAAGTTCTTCTTTTGTAATATCAGGAAAAACCTTAATAAATGCACCTAAAGATACAATATTAGCAACTTTTTCGCTGCCGATTTCGTGTGCAATTTCTGTCATTGGTATAAATTTATATGAAATATCATTTCTTTTAGGTTCAGCTTTTACCAGTGAAGAGTTAACTATCATTACACCGCCTGGTTTTATCTTACTTTCAAAACGATCAAAAGAAGGAGCATTTAAAGCTATTACATTTTCGGGTGTTTCAACATAAGCACTCGCTACTTCATCATCAGATACACATACGGTGCAGTTTACGGTACCGCCTCTCATTTCGGCTCCGTATGCAGGTGTCCATGTACAATTTAAGCCCAAATTCATTGCCGCTTCAGCCAATAATTGACCTACAAATAATACTCCCTGTCCGCCATAGCCTGATATTAATACATTAGAATCCATTATTTTGCCTCACTGACTTTATCTTTGTACACTCCCGGTTTAAATACTTCCGACATTTCACCTCTTACTCGGGCATGAGCTTCTTGCGGCGTCATCTTCCAATTTGTCGGGCATGTTGCAAGTATTTCTACAAAACCTGTTCCTATACCTTTTATTTGGGCTTCAAATGCTTTTTTAATACATTTTTTTGCATTCATTATTGCAGCGGGACTGTCTAGTGTAACTCTTGCTACGTATGCAGTTCCGTCTATTTCTTTAAAAATTTCCGATATTTTTAACGGATAACCGGAAAGCTCGGCTTTTCTGCCTTTTGTCGTAGTTGTTGTGACTTGTCCTATTAAAGTCGTCGGTCCTGCTTGTCCGCCCGTCATTCCGTAGGTGGTATTATTTATACAGATTGCCGTTACTTTTTCACCTCTTGTCATGGCATGAATCGTTTCTCCGATTCCGATTGATGCTAAATCTCCGTCACCTTGGTATGTAAATACAATCTTATCAGGCTTTGAACGTTTTACACCGGTTGCTACCGCCATAGAACGTCCATGGGGTGCTTCCACTATATCTACATTGAAAAAATCATAAGAAAATACACTGCATCCAACGGAAGCTATTCCTATGGTTTTTTCTCTGACACCGAGTTCATCCAATACCTCGGCTACGAGTTTTACCGCATTACCATGGTCACATCCCGGACAAAAAGATATTTTGAAATCTTCTTTTATTGAATCGGGTTTTTTATATACAAGCTGTTCCATATTTTTTCTCTACTATTTCTTTGTAAACATTCTCTATTTGTTTATATATTTCTTCCACAGTCATCATTACACCTGCGGGTCTGCCGTAAAACTTAACCGGAATTGTTGATGCACATGATGATATGCTTGCTTTTATATCCTGAAGCATTTGTCCGCAATTTAGCTCGATATCCAATATGCAATCTACTTTTTGAGCAATTTCCGCAACAAGTTTTTCGGGGAACGGATTTACAAGTATCGGTCTGAACAGTCCTACCTTTAATCCGTTCTTTCTTGCTTTCTTCACTGCTGCTTTGGCTATTCTTGCTATACTGCCGAATGCCGTTATAACAAGCTTTGCACCTTCGGTTTCATATTTTTCAAAAATATTTTCATTTTCTAAGATTTTATTATATTTTTCAAACAGTTTTACTACTCGTTTTCTTAATGCTTCTTGTTCTCTTTCGATTGAGGCCAAAAATCTTGGTTTTCTGTCTTTTGCTCCGTCTAATGCCCAAGAAGATTGGTCTATTTCTTCATAAGGATATTCTCCTATGACAGCAGGCTCCATTGTTTGACCTATCATTCCGTCTGCTAACAGACAAACGGGAGTTCTGTATTTTTGAGAAACGTAAAAACATTTATATGTTAAATCTACGCATTCTTGTACGCTTGACGGGGCATAAGTTACAATTTTATAATCTCCGTTTCCGCCGCCTTTTGTTGCCTGATAATAGTCGCCTTGTGACGGATATATATATCCGAGCCCGGGGCCTCCTCGCATTACACTTACCAATACGCAAGGTATCTCATCACCTGCTATAAACGATAACCCCTCTTGCATTAATGCAACGGCGCAAGATGATGATGATGTCATTGCTTTTATTCCCGTTGAACCGGCACCTAATACCATATTTATTGCTGCGACTTCACTTTCAGCTGCTACATATGCTCTGTTAAGTTCAGGCATCTTTTCGCTCATATATTCGCCTATTTCACTCTGCGGTGTTATCGGATATCCGAAATAACTTTGACATCCCGCTTCTATTGCAGCTTGTGCAATCGCATAATTACCCTTTAGTAATTGTTTCTCTCTTTTCATCTGTACACCTTTTCAATAGCTATATCAGGACATACTCTGGCGCACATTGCGCATCCTATACATTCTTCTTGATTATTTACTCTTACGGGATAATACCCCAATTTATTTACAGTTTTATCTTCTTCCAATACTTTTTTGGGGCATGCATCCACACATAAATAACAAGCTTTACATTTATCTCTGTTTAGAACTATTCTTCCCATATAAAACCTATTTTCTATATTCTATTATATCTTACAACAAAAAACTATATTGCCTAGTACTTAAGTGATTATTTTTTAAAATATAATATTTTTCGTTATTTTTGCCCGTAATAAAAGTTTATGTTATTATAAAAATATAGGGGAGAATAGAGGCAGTGCCGAAAAAAAAATGTATTGAAATTGTTCTTGATGTTGAAACTACCGGTTTGGATTATACAAAAGAAAAAATGGTTGAATTTGCCGCTATCAGGTTAGAAAACGGTAAAATGCGCGACAGGTTTGAAACTTTAATTAATCCCGAGCAGCATATCAGAAAATCCAGTATTGCCATACACGGCATTACCGAAGATGATGTTAAAGATGCTCCGACCGAAGCCGAAGTTATGCCCATGATTTTGGATTTTATCGGTGATTATCCCATTGTTGCTCATAATGCTATTTTTGATTATTCATTTATTAATGAAGCAAGCCTAAGACAGACAGGGAATCCGATAACTAATCCCCGTATTGATTCACAAATGATGTTTAAAGAAGTTTATCCTGATTTGGAATCTTGCGGTTTGGAAAGCTTAATGACTAAATTTAATGTTGAATTTTCTACCCGTCACAGGGCCATGGCTGATACGGAAGGATTGGCTAAAGCATATCCCGAATTAAAAAAACTTTATGAAAAAAAGTATGCTTGGCAAATTCAACAGCTTGATAATGTAGATTATCTTTTTGAACGTTATCTGAGAATTCAACAGGCAGTTCAAATCATGCAGTCTGAAATGCAGGATTTAAAATCTGTTTTCAGGCTCTACTTTGAAAAAGGTGGTGACAGTATTCATTCTCCTACCGGTGAAACACTTATTTACCAGTCTAAACAAGGCTATGCTTACGATTTTGTTGAGATAAAAGATGTTCTTGAAGAAATCGGCGCTCTTCATAAAGCTGTTAAATTAAATAATAATTTTATTGACAGGCTTATTTCTTCCGGCAGTATAAGTAAAGAAAATAGGGAAAAACTCGCCTCGGCAAGGCAAATGCTTTCTGAAACCAGAAATATCCATATTATTAAATCGGATAAAAAAGCTTCCGTATGATTAAACCTGTCAGAATTTTTGCATATATTATACTGTTTATCGGCGCAATGTCTATGATTTTGCCTTTTTTATACATGATTTCTTTATCCTTTATGACTGATAAACAGATTTTTTCGGGATATGTTACATTTATTCCGCATCCTTTAACTTTTAAAAATTATTTTTACGTTTTAACTCACAGTGATATTTTCAGGTATTTTTTCAACAGTATGTTTGTTGCAATTGCAACAACAATAGGTCAGGTTATAATTTCTGCAATGGCAGGGTATGCATTTGCAAGATTAAAATTTAAATATAAAGAAATTTTATTTGTTTTGATATTGGTTTCTATGATGATACCGCCTCAGGTAAATATTGTTCCGTTATTTTTTATAATGAAACAATTTCATTGGATAGATACATATCAAGCTTTAATAATCCCCGGTTTGTTTGGAGGTTTTGGAGTATTTTTAATGCGTCAGTGGTTTAAGTCTATGCCCGAGGATTTGGAATCTTCCGCTAAAATAGACGGTTGCAGCAGTTTTGAAGTTTTTTATAAAATAGCTTTACCTTTGGCTATGCCTGCTGTTGCTACTTTGGCAATTTTTACGTTTATTACCGCTTGGAACAGTTTTATGTGGCCTTTGATTGTCACTAATTCGGATATAATGAGAACATTGCCTTTAGCTTTAGCTAATTTTAAAGGCAGTTTTAGAGAAATTACCGATTGGGGCGCTTTAACAGCTTATTCTTCTATTTGCTGTATTCCTGTCATTATTGTTTTTTTGGCGGGTAAAAAATATTTTATTAATGATATTTTATCGGGCGGGCTTAAAGAATAACATTCTCGCTTATTACTTGCGGTACTTGCCTGTCCAGTGCATCAGGTAATATATATTCTGTTGATAAATCTTTGTCTTTTACTGTTGATGCCAGTTGAAAGGCACAATTTAGTTTCATCTCGGTCGTTATCTTTTTTATGTTATTTTTCAGTACTCCCTTAAATAGTCCCGGAAATACCAATGAATTATTTATTTGATTCGGAAAATCGCTTCTGCCCGAGGCACTTATATAGGCGCCGTATTCTTTTGCTTTATCCGGCATGATTTCCGGTATAGGATTTGCTAAAGCAAAAATTATGGGTTTTTCTTTCATGGATTTTATCATTTTTTCATTTAATATATTTGGAGCCGATAAACCTATAAATACATCGGCATCTTTAATACCTTCTTGTATGTTACCTTTAAAGTTATTATGGTTTATATATTTTAATATTTCTTCATGGGCAAAATTATTTGATTCTCTGCCTTTAAATACCGCTCCTTCTTTATCAAACATAATAATATTTTTTACGCCGAGAGCAAGAATCAGTTTACATACTGCAATAGCGGCAGCTCCTGCTCCTGAAAATATTATTTTTATATCTTCCGGTTTTTTATTTGTAAGATGAAGTGCATTTAATAATGCTGCCGATACAACAATTGCGGTACCGTGCTGGTCATCATGAAATATGGGTATATCGGCTTTATCTATCAATTGGTTTTCTACTTCAAAACATCTCGGAGCTTTTATATCTTCAAGATTTATACCTGAAAATGAGTTCTGTAATAAAAGTACGGTTTCAATAATTTCATCGGGATTTTGAGTTTTTAAACATAACGGCATGGCACTTACTTCGCCAAGTTCTTGAAATAATACGGCTTTACCCTCCATAACAGGTAATCCTGCAGCAGCACCTATATCTCCAAGCCCTAATACCGCACTACCATCCGTTACTATGCCAACGGGCTTGGGCTGTATTTCTTCGGTGAGTTCGGTTTCTATAACTCCGCCTGCCATTTTTCTTAATTGTAAGGATTTTTCGTTTATTGTTCCTTTTAAATCATTATAACTTTGTATAAATAAATTTTTTGATATGCACAGAAAAAATTCTTTTAGATTATCAACTTTGCCCTTTAAAATCGGAATATCAGATTCAAAGTTTATGTCTTTAACATCTTTTTCAATAAGACTTAAATCTATTGCACCAAAAGACGGTTCAAGATTTTCCGTTACCGATTTTATTTTTTCTTTGTTATCGGTTGATATTTCTAAAGGGTATGCATCAATACCCAGAGAGGATTTTAAAAATATTGCACGCTCAAGTGATTTTTCATAATTATAGGATATTACGGCTACGGAATTTTCTCTGTTTGTATAATCAAACGAAGTTTCGGGCTGATTTTTTATTTCCAAACAAGAAGCTGCAACCCCCGGGGTATATACCAAAGCCAAGGCATTTTTATCCTTTACTTCAACTTTTGATACTATTTTTATTCCCCTGAATTTTGACATTATTTTCTGACTTTATTTTCTTTGCCTTGAATTAATCTTGTTATATTGGCTTTATGCATTAATATAACGTAAATAGCTCCTAATGCCGCATAACATGTATAATATATATTATCTTCAAAAACATTTATTAATATTGGCGCCAGAGATATTGCAACTATTGAACCTAAAGATACATATTTTGTAAAATATGTTATAATTCCCCAAACGGCAGCAACAATCAATCCTACTGGCCAGCAAATTGCTATTATTGTACCTACTCCTGTTGCAACTGATTTTCCGCCTGTAAATTTTAAAAATATTGATTTACTATGACCTATTATCGCAAATATTGCAGCTATTACAGGACTTAAACCTCTGTAATCAAAGAAATCAAACCAATTATGTGCTGCAAAAACAGGGATAAAGCCTTTTAGTGCATCAATAAACATTACGATAAAAAACCATTTTGTACCTAAAATGCGTTTTACGTTTGTTGCTCCTGTTGAGCCTGAACCTGTTTTTCTTATATCAATACCTTTTAACAATTTGACTATTATATAACCTGTTGGTATTGAGCCTATTATATAAGATGCTATTGCAATTCCAATTAGTTTTAATACGATGTATATCATTTCTTTTCTCCTTTTTCTTTCGCAGAAATCTTTATAGGAGTGCCTTTAAACCCAAAGGCTTCTCTTAGTTTATTTTCCAAATATTTAATATAGTTATCTTTCAGCAAATCTGAATTATTAATAAACAGTACAAAAGTCGGCGGATTTGTTTTTACTTGTGTAACATAAAATATTTTCAGCCTTTTTCCTCTTATACTTACGGGCGGAGTCATTGATACGGCGTCCATTATGATTTTATTTAATATGCTTGTTGATACACGCTTTGAGGTTTGTTCATATACTTCTTTTGTCAGTTTGTATATATTTACCAATCTTTGTTTTGTTTTAGCGCTTATAAAAACTTTCGGAACAAAGCTGAAAAAAGGCATATCGGTTTCGATTTCTTTTTCAAATTTATTAATAGTGGAAGCTTGTTTATCTTCAATTAAGTCCCATTTATTTACGGCAAGTATGCATGCTTTCCCAGAATCCAAAATAGTTCCTGCAATTTTTTTATCCTGCTCGGTAATACCTTCCGTTGCATCAATTACAAGTACGGCTACATCGGCATTTCTTATTGCACGAATGGAACGATCTACCGCAAATTTTTCAATACCCCAATCTACTTTTGATTTTTTTCTTATTCCTGCCGTATCAACAAGGATAAACTCTTCTCCCTCATATTTCACTTTAGAGTCAATTGCATCCCTTGTTGTGCCTGATACATCCGATACTATAACTCTTTCTTTATTTAATAATGCATTTACAATTGATGATTTACCGACATTCGGTTTTCCGACAATTGCAATGCGAATATTTTCGCAAGGTGTAATTTCTTTTTCCGAATAAGAAAAATCTTTTGTAACGGCATCTAAAAGATCGCCTACTCCTCCCGAACCATGTAATGCCGATATTGCAACAGGGTCACCTATTGCAAGAGAATAAAACTCTGATGTATCCGCAAATTTTTCGGGTGTATCAATTTTATTTACGGCAAGAAATACTTCTTTTCCGCTTTTCCTTAATACATTTGCTATATCATAATCAATAGGGTTTAAACCTTCTTTCCCGTCAACAAGAAATATTATTTTATCTGCTTCTTCGCAGGCAACTTTTGCTTGTGTAAATATATTTAGCATTATTTCATCTTCGTCACCCGGAATAATTCCGCCGGTATCTATTATTGTGAACTCTTTTTCCATCCATTGCGCATCAAAATAAATCCTGTCACGGGTTACCCCCGCTTGGTCATCTACTATTGAACGCCTTGAACCTAAAATTCTGTTCACAAGTGTTGATTTGCCGGTATTAGGTCTGCCTACTATTGCTACTACGGGTTTATTGCCCACTTCTTTTTCCGCCTTTTTCCTTTTGCATTTATTTTAATACAAATATTTATCTTATTCAATTTCAACAATATCATTTAGATATTGTTCAATTTCAATGTTTAATTCATGTAATTTTTTCGTGTCATTTTTTATATTATATTTTTTATTTGATGAAAATATTATTATATTGGTTATATCTATAACTCTTTCATCAAGATTAAAAAATGATTTATAATATACTTTATCCGAGTAATTACCTTTAAAAATAAGATTGGTGCTAAAAAATTGTTTATAAACGGGAAAATATTTATTTAAAAATAGATTTTTAGAATTTTTAAAATCAGGACTGGCGCACATATTTGAAACAAAAATTCCATCTTTTTTTAGTGATTTTTTAATGCTCAAGAAATATTCTCTGCTTAAAAACCTTAGATCTATTCCGTCATTATTAGCTACATCTGCGACAATTAAATCATATTTTTTCTTATTATTTCTTAAATATGTTATTCCGTCTTGTAAAATAAAATTGAATTTGTTTGAGGGTTTAAATTCAAAATAATTCTGCGCAATATCAACAATATTTTCTTCTAAATCAACTACATCAACAGATTTTAATTTATTAAAAAGAAATTCAAAATCTTTGATGATTTTACCCGAACCCATTCCTATAAGCAAAATCTTTTCTATATCGGGATTTAAAAGATATGAAATTAAGAAATAATTTATATAAGGTAAATTGCCTTTATAAAAATCAGTATTAATAAAACCTGCCTGATATGTATCTTTGTAATGCAAAAAACGCCCGACCTCATTTTCGATTACTTTTATATTATGGAAATCGGATTCTTTTTCAAAGAGTATTCGGTCGTTAAATTTTTTGTTATTTATTATCTTTAATAGTTTACTATCAGGCTTTTTAAGCGCTAATTCTTCGGGAATTAATATTTTCATGTATTAATTATCTCATAAAATTAAGACAAAACATTAAAATTCTCATATTATATGAAATGAGATTTTTTGCTCTTGTATTAATTATTTGTTATACTTAAAAATTAATACAAGGGGGAGTGTATTTTTATGAATAAGAATGCCGAAAAATATTATAATATCTTATTTATAATATCAATTTTTGTTATTTCGGTTTTTATATTAATTTTTTGTGTCTATTTATCAAAATATACAACATTTTATGCTGATGATCTTTGGCTGGGGCTGTATGAACCTGATGAAAAAATATTGGATTCTTTATATAAAAGAAGTTCTTTTCAAATATCTGGCGGCGGATATTTATGTTTGTTTTTGACAAAATTTCTTAATTTCGGACTCCCTAATTTACTCGGTTTGCATCCGGGTGATTTTATTTCATACGGCAGCGGTGTTTTTAAAGGTTTAATTTGTATATCTATTTTTCTGTTATTTGCCAAAGCTGCTTGCTTTTACTTTAAATCCCGAAAAATATTTTTTACTTCTTATATATTTATTGCAATCTATTTCTTTTCTTGGCTTTATCATTTACATTGCCCGTTTTTATCCTTAAATAATAATTTTTGCAGATATATTGTTCCTTTAATGTTTTTTATATTGTATTGGCAATATATGTATAAGAATATTACGCAGCAAAATATTAATACAAAATTTGAAAATCTTTATTTATTTTTTGTAATATTTTATGCACTTGTTATTGAGACAGGGATTGAAATTTTAATGTATGCTTCGGTGCTTCTTCCTGTTTTATTGATAGTTTATAATTTAATTGCTGATTTTATTAATAAGTTATCAAAAAAACAAATAAAATTATTTGATTTAAACAAAAGATTTTTTATACCCGTTATTTTTTCTTATATTATTATGTTTTTCTATAATTTTTCAGACGGATACAAAAATATTGTTACTGATAGAGATTTAAATAATTTTCTTATTAATATTCAATATTATAAAGAATTTATACAAGAGTATTTTGATATATATATTATAAAAATATTGCCTTTGTTACTTATATTTTTAATAGTAACCATTATTGCTTTTTATTTTGCAATTAAGAAAAATGAATTAATAAAGGTAGTATTCCCTGTATTTATGCAAATTTCGATTATGAGCATATATTTTTCATTGATTTTACTGGGGAAATCTTTTTATGATACGGGTGATTTTTGGTTAAATTCTAATTTAATACAATTTATTTATTATATGACTTCTTTATATGTTTTATTTATTAATTTAGGATACGTTTTAAATGAAATAAAAGAAAAAATTAAAGAAAAAAATCAGAATTTGTTTATTAATATATTTTGTTTAATTATAATATTGCCGCTAATTATACTGTTTATGATTTTTAACGAAAATATAACGGAAAATATTAAATATAAAGAATTGAATATTGATGCAAAAATTGCAAAAGAAAGATTGTATATTGCAGAAAAAATTCTTAGATTTTATTATTTAAAAAATGAAGTTCCGTATTTACCTGTTCAGTTAAATAAAACAGATCAAGAACCCGGAGTATGCTCGGCATATATTTGGTCAAACAGATTTGAAGAATATGAAGATTCACCTTGTAAAAGTTCAAGTGGTTTGATACTTTCTGAAATGTATTACCCCAGAATATACAAAGATAATAAACCTATCGATATGGGTTATTGTTTTAGCAATAATGCCTTAGAAAAGTTTTACAATGACGGAGGAGTATTCGGAGAAAAAGAATTGAAACGGCTTAAGTTTTCTAATTTATTTAATGAAGAATATATTTATGATAAAAACCTCAAAGATGAAATTCTTTCACCCAAAGCAATAATTGAAAATATTGAAACACAATTTTCCGAGTAATTGTTTAATGACAAGAAAAAATGTTGATGATAAAATTTTTTTAACGAAACTATGACGGAGGCAATATGCAAGATACAAACGTAAAAGAGACAAATTCATCAATAGATGCCATAAGACAAGGAAGAATTCAAAAAGCAAATGATTTAAGAGAAAAAGGGATTAATCCATACCCTTATAAATTTAATAAAACAGCATCGGCAAAAGAATTGCAGGAAAAATATAAAACACTTGCTGATGGTGAAGAAACTACTGACAGATATAGCGTAGCAGGTCGTGTAATGGCTATCAGAAATACAGGCATGTTTATTGACCTTATGGATGATACGGGGAAAATTCAGATATTTTCGCATAAACAGAATTTGGATGAAGAAAAAATTAAGCTTTTAAAGCATGTTGATATAGGCGATATAGTAGGATTTATTGGAGATATAAGAAGAACTCCCAGAGGTGAATTAAGTTTAAAGACGGTAAATTTAGAAATTTTAACGAAATCACTAAAACCCCTGCCCGAAAAATTTCACGGATTAACTGATGTAGAAACACGTTACCGTCAAAGGTATGTTGATATGATAATGAATCCCGAGGTAAAAGAAACTTTTAGAAAAAGGGGATTGATAATCCAAAAGATACGTGAATTTTTAACATCTCAAGGATTTTTGGAAGTTGAAACACCGATGCTTCATTCACAAGCAGGAGGAGCGAATGCAAGACCGTTTGAAACACATCATAATGCCTTAGATATACCGATGTATATGAGAATAGCTCCGGAGCTTCATTTAAAAAGATTAATGGTAGGCGGATTAAGCGAAAAGATTTTTGAAATTAACCGTTGTTTCCGTAATGAGGGTATAGATTCGCTTCATAATCCCGAATTTACAACCATTGAACTTTATCAGGCATATGTAGATTATAATGACATGATGACCTTGACTGAAAATATGGTAGCGTATGTAGCAAAAGAGGTATTGGGTACAACAAAAATAAAATACGGAGAAAATGAGATAGATTTAACACCTCCATGGGACAGAAAAACAATGATTGGCTCAATTAAAGAGGCAACGGGAGTTGATTTTGGCGAATTTATGACAAGTGAAGAGGCAAAAGCTGCTGCCGAAAAATTAGGCGTAGAACTTGAAGAAAATATGAATTGGGGCAAAATAGTCGAAGCTGTATTTGAAGATAAAGTTGAACCATATATAATTCAACCTGTGCATATAATGGATTACCCAAGAGAAATTTCTCCCTTAGCAAAAGTTCACAGAAATAATCCCCGTTTAACGGAACGTTTTGAATCGAAAGTGAACGGATGGGAACTTGCAAATGCATTTTCGGAACTGACTGACCCGATTGATCAGCGTGAAAGATTTGAAACACAAGCACTTGCAAAGGCTCAAGGTGATGAAGAAGCTTGTGATATTGATGAAGATTTTATTAATGCTTTAGAGTACGGTATGCCTCCGACAGGTGGGATGGGTATGGGTATTGACAGGCTTGTTATGCTTCTTACTGATTCTACTACAATTCGGGATGTTATTGCATTTCCAACGATGAAAAATAAATAGTCCATCGCTGTAATTTATAACTGTATTGAAAATTATCTATTGACAGTTTAAAAAAAATAGCTATAATAAGGTTGTTATAGTTAATGGAAAGGGGTTTATACCATGAATAAAGAAGAATTAGTCCAAGAAGTATCAAAAAAAGCGAAAGTTACACAAAAAGATGCAGCAGAAGTTTTAAATGCTTTAATGTCAACTATTGAAAAAACAATTGCTAAAGGTAAAAAAGTTACTTTAGTCGGCTTTGGTACTTGGGAAGCAAGAAAAAGAGCAGCTAGAACAGGTCGTAATCCTCAAACCGGTGCTAAAATTAAAATCCCGGCTAAGACAGCTCCCGTATTTACAGCAGGCAAAAAATTTAAAGATATTGTTGACGGTAAAGTTGCTGTTAAAAAATAGTAATTTTAAATTTACTTAACGAAATTGAAGAAGGATAAGTTTTTTATCCTTCTTTTTTTGCTTATAATAATTCTATGAGTAAAACTATAAATGAAATATTGGAATTTGATAAAGTTCTTTCTTATTTGAGCAGATTTGCACTGAGTGATTTGGGCAAAGAAAGATGCTTAAGAGCAAGTATTTTTGATGATATAAATACAATTAAATATGAACTTAAGTTAACAACTCAAGCCCGATTATTGGTAAATAATGCAGTAAATATTCCTTTGGATAATATTTATGATATTGAAAAAAGTTTAAATGATGCAAAAAAACATATACGCTTGAGTGAAGAAGAAATAATGAGTATTGCTCAAACCCTTAGGACATCACGTTTAATGCGAAATTTTCTTGACTGTATATCAAAGGATTATATAGAACTTTCGCAATTAAAAAATTCGCTTTTTGCGAATAAAGAGCTGGAAGATAGTATATTCAATACTTTTACACCATCTTTAAAAGTGAAAGAAGATGCAACAATTGAGTTGAAAAGTTTATATCAAACATTACGGGATACAAGTGCAAATGTAAAGGTATGTGTAAATTCATTATTGCAAAACAGTGAATTTGTAACAAATCTTCAAGATACAGTTTATACACAACGAGAGGGCAGGACTGTTTTTCAGGTTAAAGCCGAATGTAAAAACAAAGTAACGGGAATTATTCATGATGTATCCGCCAGCAATCAAACTTATTTTATTGAACCTGAAATATTGGTCAGTTTGGATAATAAAATAAGAGAAACAGAAGTTCAAATTCATATTGAAATTGAAAAAATTTTAAAAATTCTTTCCGGTAAAATCGGCAAATATTCTGAAGAAATAAAAAATTCCAGTCTGCAATTAACAGAATTGGATTTTATTTTTGCAAAAGCTAAATATTCTGCCTTTTTCGACGGATGTGAGGCAAAAATCGCAAATGAAAAAATTATTAATTTCAAAATGATGAAAAATCCTGTTTTACTTGAGTCAAAATCAAATATTGTAGAGAATGATTTTTTTATGAACTCAGAAAAAAATTGCATGATAATAACAGGGTCAAATACGGGCGGTAAAACGGTTATATTGAAAACAGCAGGACTTTTAACATTAATGACAAAAGCAGGCATGCATATTCCTTGTTATGAAGCTCAAATATATCCGTTTGCAAAAATTTTTGCGGATATCGGAGATGAACAAAGTATTGAACAAAATCTTTCAACATTTTCATCTCACCTGATAAATATAGTAAATATTGTAAATAATGCAGACAGTGAAAGTTTAATCCTGCTTGATGAGATATCGGCAGGAACTGACCCAAAAGAAGGAGCTTCACTTGCACAGGCAATATTGGAATATTTTCAGGAGAAAGGAGCTTTTGTTATATCCACTACTCACTATGGTGAATTAAAATCGCTGGCATATTTAAAGTCCGGATTTATAAATGCTTCTGTTGAATTTAATATAAATACACTTCAGCCTACATATAAATTATTAATAGGAATCCCGGGGGCAAGTAATGCTATTTCCATATCTAAAAATCTTGGTTTAAAGGAAGAAATAATATTAAAATCACGAGATATATATTTTAATGAAAAAGATAATACTGCAAAAATATTGGAAGAACTTCAAAAAACCCAGCAAAAATTATCTGATTCCAGGTATATAATTGAAGAAAAAGAAGAAAATGTTAAACGTCTCGAGCAAAGCTTAAATGATAAATTGAACGAAATAAAAAAAGAAAAGAAAAAAAATATTCATCTTTACAAGAAAAAATATGAATCATCACTTGATGAAGCACGTGAAGAAATAAAAGATATATTAAAACAAATGCGTGAAGAAAAATCGGAAAAAATAGCAAGAAGAAGTTTTCACCGTTTGGCAGGGATTGAACATGCAATGCGTTCCGATTTTGCAAAAGATGAGGATGAAATTGCCGAAAAATATACTCCCATTGATTGGGATAATATTAAAATCGGAGATAAAGTCATGATTACTGATATAAATCAAGAAGCAGTAATATTGTCACTTCCCGACAAAAATAAAAATGTTCAAATACAAATGGGACAATTAAAGACAAAGGTTAAACAAAATAAACTTGCGGTTTTAAACAAAAATTTAATCAAACGTGAAGCAAAAGCAAAGGGAGTTTATAAAAAAGATTTTTCAATAGAAAGGCATTCTATCTCTCAAACATTGGATTTAAGGGGATATCGCTGTGAAGAGGCGCTTGATGAAATTGAGGCATATCTTGATAAAGCGAGTTTGGTAAATCTGTCACCTGTTTATATAATACACGGGCATGGGACAGGCGCTTTAAAACAAGTAATACGTGATTATTTGATGCATTCTCCTTATGTAGCCAAATTTCGTCCGGGTGAAAATGCGGAAGGCGGAGATGGTGTCAGCGTGGTTGATATTAATTAGTTTTATTTTAAATTGTTATTTTCTTAAATTTAAAAAAATGCTTTATTTTTAATGACCTCATTATCTTTAATTTCAAATATTTCAACATTTTTGAGATATTCTTCTTTAAATTGAAGTGTATCAACCGATGTAATAATAGTTTGAGTATTATTGCCAATGGCATCTAACAGGAAATTTTGCCTTAAATCATCAAGTTCGGCTAAAACATCGTCAAGCAGCAAGATAGCGTTTGTATTGATTTTTTCTTTAATTAATTGGAGTTCTGCAAGTTTTAGAGCAAGAACTACGGTTCTTTGCTGACCTTGCGAGGCAAATTTTTTGGCATCTTTTTTGTTGATAAGAAAAGAAACATCATCACGGTGCGCCCCGATAATACTTTGGGCTCTAATGATTTCTTCTTGCTTTTTTTCTTCAAGTTTTTGTTTAAAGTTTTCTAAAATATATTCACTGCCGTAAGGGAATTTCTCATTCAAGCAGATATCACCGATAATTGTGGAGTTATAAAATACAGATAAAGTTTCAGTATCGGAGATTAATTTATGTTTTTCTGAAGCAATTTTTTGAAGCTCATAAAGAAATGACAGTCTTATAAAAATCAAATTACTGCCCGTGATTGCAAGTTGTTCATTCCATATATCAAGCAAAGAAGTATCTGCTTGTAGATTTCCTTTTAAATTTTTAAGATAATTATTTTTTTGGGTCTTAATTTTATTATATTTTGTAAGTCTTTCCAAATAAGCGGGAAAAATTTGGCTGATTGCATTATCAAGCCACTTGCGTCTGTCTTCGGGAGTACCTCTCAATAACAATAAATCATTTACGGTAAAACAGACAACAGAAAGATTGCTTATAAATTCAGAAGATTTATTTTTATTTAATCCGTTAACTTTAAGTTTTTTTCTTTCAGGCGGATTAATATTAACTTCCAGTTCAACATTAATATCAAATTTTTGAATATCTGCTTTAATATTACAATAATTTTCGCCCCATTTAATCAGGTCGGAATCATTATTTGCTCTTAAAGAATCTAATGCGGATAAATAATATACGGCTTCAAGCAGATTAGTTTTACCTTGAGCATTTTTACCTATAATAAGAATTTTATCGGAATTAAAATCTAAATTAATATCAGTGTAATTTCTGAAATTTTTCAGTTTTAAAGACTTAATGAACATAAAATAATTATAACAAAATAAAATGCAAAAAAACGAAAAATCTGTTAAAATAAAGGAAAGTAAATATTTAGGGGCAAAAGAATGGATTCGGAATTAATTATAGACATAGGAAAAAGGTTGTATTCAAAAGATTTAACCATAGCTACTTCAGGGAATATAAGTATGAAAATACCGGAGGGGATTCTAATAACTTCAACAGGAAGTATCTTGGGGAATTTACAGGAAGAAGATATAGTCCTGACGGATTTTGACGGTAATGAATTGGAAGATAAAAAAGCATCCTCGGAAAAAATGCTTCATGTGGAAATATATAAACAAAGACCTGATGTATATGCAATAATACATACCCACCCTGTATATTTAACGACTTTTGCCGCTTGTCATAAAAATTTAGATGAAGCAATAATGTCTGAAAATATATTATATTTTAATGATATACCCGTTGCACCCTATGCAATGCCATCAAGCATGGAACTTGTTGAAAACACAATGAAATATTTAAAAAACAGAGATGTGGTAATGATGGCAAACCATGGCGCAATAGCGGTTGCCAAAGATTTAGAGCATGCATATTTAAAGATGGAAACTGCTGAGTATTATGCAAAAGTAACATTAAATACGTATATGCTTGGAGGTGCAAAACACCTTGCAGAAAAAGATATAGAAGCATTATTAGCTTTAAAAAAATCTTGTAAATAAATGTTACAAACGGGGGCATTTTCCTTAAAGAAATTGAATTACAGTGCCTATAAAATACTTATTGTCAGGTAGTAAGAAAAAATAAGAATCCGCAAAGGAACTTTATAAGTGTGTTTTAGCTCCCTGAAAAGAATTACGCATTTCAAGGAGTTTATCAATTTTATTTAAAACAACAAATTTTTTGCTGAGCCAAGCCGGAGCAAGCATATTGGGTTTTAAACCGTTACCGGCCAATCTGTGGATGGTAATTTGGGGCGGAAGTAATTCAAGAAAATCACAAACGGTTTCTACATATTCGTCTTCCTCCATCATGGGGATTTTACCTTGATAGTAGAGTTTGACCAGACGAGTGTTATTTAATACGCATAAAAGATGTATTTTAACTCCGTTAACACCTAAATCTCCCAAAACTTTGGCAGTTTCGAGCATGTTTTGTTTTGTTTCGTTCGGCAAACCTAAAATTATATGAGCACAAACATTGATATTTCTTTTTTGAGATTCTTTTAGTGCATGACAAAATGTTTCAAAGGAATGACCTCTGTTTATAAATTTCAAGGATTTTTCATGGATACTTTGAAGTCCGTATTCAAGCCAAACATAATGGGATTTAGTATAAGATGATATTAAATCAAGTTTTTCATTATCAACGCAATCTGGGCGTGTACCAATAGACATACCTATAACATCATTATGTGAAAGTGCTTGATTATATATATTTTCAAGTTCTTTAACGGGTTTATAAGTGTTGGAATAAGCTTGAAAATATGCTAAGAATTTTTGTGCTTTATATTTTTCTTTAGATAGCTCAATACCTAAATCAAGCTGTTCCTTAATAGAAATATTATTAGGGTAGAGCTGCGAAAAACTTCCGCCATTGTCGCAAAAAATGCAGCCCTCGTTAGAGATTGTTCCGTCCCGATTAGGGCAGGTAAAACCCGCATCAAGGGTAACCTTATATACTTTAACACCATAGATATTTCTGAGGTGGTCGCTAAAACGGTTATAACGTTTATTTGTATTATAAAAGAACATTATTCGGAATCATTTTCAAGAGCGGGATAAACGTAGTGTTCACCGCAATTAGGACAAACTACTTCTTGTTGTTTTCCGTCTTCAAGTTTAGCGACTTCAAATAAGCATTTACATCCTGATTGAACGCATCTGATTGCCCAAGTGGGTCTGACAATTCTTGCCATAGAAAAATCCTTTCAAAAATAAAAAATATAAAATAATGATATAACAGAAAGCAATGCAGTGCAAATTATTAACTTTTATGAACGGTTAAAAGTCAATAATAGAGGGAAAAAATGAAAAAAAGTAAAAGAAAAAAATAAAAAAATAAAAAAATATAAAAAACATGTGTTGACTTAGAAATATGTTTGGAATAGATTATTAAATGTTCCGAGAGGGACAGAGCACATTAGATGCGAATTAAAGACTGAAAAAGTCAGAGAGTTAGAAGCCTCAAAAAATAATAAAAGAAAAATAAAAAAAGTTCTTGACAATAAAAATTGAGGTGATAACATAGAGAATGTCGCAAAAATGAGCGACTGAAAATTTAAAGGAATGTGGAATGAGACGAATGGTTAAATTTTGCTGACTTTAAATGAGAGAAATAGAACATTGAAAACAGAATAGCTGAAAACGATAAATACCTGTTGATTTTGAATAAAATGAGACGGACACAAAATGAAGTCGAGCCATTCGCGCAAGCGAATGATGGACATAAACTTTTCTGACAATGGAGAGTTTGATCCTGGCTCAGGATGAACGCTGGCGGCGTGCTTCATACATGCAAGTCGAACGTGAAGCTGACTTCGGTCAGTGGAAAGTGGCGGACGGGTGAGTAATATATAGGAAATCTGCCCTTAAGTGGGGGACAACAGTTGGAAACGACTGCTAATACCGCATATGAGGTTAGTTGAAATACTAATCT
>CANQLG010000028.1 GCA_947624645.1 Candidatus Gastranaerophilales bacterium | reverse complement strand
AAACTGCAAAAAACAAGCGAAGGTGCAATCACACTTAATCAAGAAGAAGGTTTAGTTGCTCCGGTGCAAGGAGCAGGTGCATCTGCAAAAGAGAAAGAAAAAGGTACATTATCTGAAATTATTGATAAATTCAATAAAAAATTCGGAACGGAATTTAGCGAACAAGATAAAGTATTGGCACAATTAAAAGCAGATATGATGAAGAATGAGCAAATGGCTAATTCTGCAAAATCGGGGGATAAAACTGCTTTTAGAACTCTTTACGATAAACAATTTAACGACATAGCAATTAATCGTTATGAAGAAAATGACAATTTCTTCAAAGGGTTATTTGAAAACGCAGATAAACTTAAATTTATTAAAGAATTATTGCTTGCTGATGTTTATAATGAATTGAGAAATAAAAAAGATTAATGCGCAGATAGGAATTTACTTTTGAAAAAGTGTTTGTTTTGCGGAAATGATTTTGAAACATTATCAGAGGAACATATAATTCCTAATTGCGTTTGTGGAAGAATCAAATCATATAACCTTTTGTGCGAAACTTGTAATAAAACATTAGGCCACGATATAGATAATGCTCTTGACGGAGTTTATTCTCATATTATCAATATGTTTGGAATAAAACGAGATAGAGGGGAATCTCGGCCTGTTAAAGTTAAAGAAGTGAAAACAGGCACTATATATCAATATTTGTACGACGGGAGTTATGAATTAGCGAATGTTAATTGTGATATAGAAAAGATGGATAATGGAGGTTTTACATTAAAGTTTCGAGCAAATCCTAACGACAGAGAACGTATAAAAAATGAAATAGGTAAACAACTAGCAACATTAAAAAATGAATTAAAAAATATAGGCATTGACTATAAAAAGGAAATTAAAAAACTTCAGATTAAAATAGATCAAGATTGGAATAATATTGTTAAAAACAAATATTCAGATCAACCCGGTATGTTTACTTTTAGACTACAACTCGGAGGAAAAGGAGTTGCTCTTGCAATATTAAAAATATGCTATTTTTTTCTAAAAGAAGTTAAACCTCAAATTATGATTGACGATGAAGAAATTATAAATATTTTAAAAACAAAATCAGACGATGTATGGAATAGATGCTATGTGTATTCACTCGATAATAATTTATTCGATATTGTACCTGATGAAATTTCTCATTTTATTTATATAAAAGGTTATGAGAAGGATAAAAAAGTCATTGCATATATTCAACTATTTAGTTTAACTCCATATATTTGTACTTTAAATAATAATTATATTGGCAAAGATTTTGCCGTGTCTTATGGCTATAATTTGCTTTCGCAAATGCCATTTATTCCTGTTTGCAATGAATTAGAATCATTTAATAATTTAGAAGAAGATATAGGATATAAAAAACATTATGAAGAATATTGGTCGCGCATAAAAATTAATGTAAGTAGAATACGAGATCTTTATCATAAAATACATCCTAAAAGTTTATGGTCTAAATTACAAATAAGTGTATATAGAAAACTAATAGAAATTTTAGGTGAAAGAATAACAAATTCGCCAAGAGTATTGTCATACATTGATTTAATAGAAACAGCCAATCAGCAATGCGAGATCAAGAGTTCTTCTGCTACATATGATGATGAAACCATAAATGATTTGGCAAACGGTATAATTAGTTTCCTTATATCAGAACTTAACAAGAAATTTAATCAAGAAGAACATTAAGTAACATTTTATGCTACAATACCCTTATGAGTAGCATTAGTTTAGAACCAATGAAATTAAAAAGAGCAGACGGGAAGTTTGTTGATGTTGTGTTCTATAATAACTTCGATATTGAAAATATTGAAATTTTAGATATAAAACATCTTAAATTTGAGGGTAAAAAAACTAAAGATATTACAAAATCAGATATTAGAGATGTTGTTTTTAAAGGCGAAGGAAAATTATATCTTCAAAATAAAAAGTCTAAAATTGTTGCTGGGTTGTCTAATAAAAATTTAGGTAAAATTATTTCTACTGTTTTTACAAAAGATACGGAAGGTAAATATGGTTATTTAAAGAAAGAAATTGTTTCAAATGTTGATACAATTTTTTATGCTGCAATTCCGATTTTAAAACACCCGGAATTGAAAAAAATAATTTTATATGATTGTCAAATTATTCACAGATTTGCCCTGCCTTTAAAAATTGGCGGTTTGATATTTTTTGTTATGATAACAGTAAAAGAAAGAACTGATTTAAAAAATACCATAATAGATGAGTTTACAATCTATGATTTATATTCGCAAGCTCAAGAAAAAAACAAAAATTCACTTGATAGTCCCTCCACGGTTTCCGAAAGAACCTTCCGTGGCCATTATCAAGTGAATATTGAAAAACCGCTTGATAGTCCCTCCACGGCTTCTGTAAGAATTAATCCTATGACCTCCCGTGGCCATTACCAAACGGTTACTTATAGTATAAACGATTTAATTGAATTTGTCAAGTGCGCTATGACTAAAATCCGCTAATAACAAGGGTTTTAAAGATTAAAAAGGTATTGCAAAATTTTTGCAATACCTAAAAACCAAAACATGACTTTAATGCACTTAACTCTCTACAAGGCAGATATTTGTTATAACAGCCCTTTTTCTTTCATCTTTAGTACAACTTGTTGAATTTTATTTTCAAGTTCGAACACTTTTGCGCTTATCAGAATCTAAAAACGGTTCACCTATACCTGCAAGAATATAGTTTCCATATCAACAGCACCTATAAATAATTATTTAGAACGAATTGCTTGTTTGATTTTTTCAAAATCATTTAAAGAATAGTAAGCATTATTATTTTTTCTTTCCGGCTTTACAATGCCTTGTTCTTCATATTGTAATAAAGTATCTTCATCAATATTTAAAGCTATTTTAATTGTTGCCATGGGCAATATTTGCTTTTGCTCGATTTCATTTGTCATTTTAATCCTCATCTTTCTCATTTTCTTTATCAAATTCAAGTTATTTATTCGCTTTTTGCTGAATTAAAAATTTGTATTGCTCATTGGGTATTGTTTGCGTATTGCATCTTCTACCGACTTTGACAATTCGCTTCTTGTAACAAGTCCTTTTTGAAGAGCCACATAAACCGCATCTAATGGTTTGTGAACATCGCCAAGATAACAATACAGTCGCCATCTTTGAAGATTATAATGAGATTTTCTCAAATCAAGTTCATCGGCAATTTGCTCGTCACTATAACCTTTTGCCATAAGATGCAAAATTCTATACCTTCTTGGTGTCATTCTTGCTTTGTGCTTGTACATAATTTCCCTTAATCCTGAAGAATCGCTACACACTTTATTCAGAATGTAAGGTGATTTTGAAATGCACTAAAATATACCCAATCGGGTAATTGCAAGGTTAAAATTTTAATGTTATCTTACATTTTGTAAACAAATAAAAAATAAGAAAAATTTAGATTTAATAATATTTTTAAGATTTTTTCTTATAAACGTCTTACAAAATGAATAAATTGTAAGGCACACAAAATGTGTTGTAAATGTTAATTTATTAAGGGTTTCAGCCTATAAAACAAAGTTCTTATAACTGTCGTCAATTTCGTCTTGTTCAACACCTATATATCTTAAAGTGATTTGCGGTGACGAATGATTGAAGATTTTTTGTAATAAAACAACATCTTTAAACTGTTGGTAATGATGATAGCCGAAAGTTTTTCTCATAGTATGTGTTCCGACTTTTTCTTCCAAGCCTGCCTTATTGCAAGCCTCTCGTATTATATAATACGATGTTGTTCTATCTAACCTGTGATTCCAAACGGAAAGAAATAAGGGTTCTGTATTTCTTTTTCCTTTTATGAAATCATCTATCATCGGTTTTAACTTTGAATTTATGGGAAATTTTTTGAATTTTCCTGTTTTCTTTTCGATGATTTGAATGTGAGTTCTGTTTCTCACATCACCTACATTCAAACGCAGAATATCGGAAATTCTTAAACCGCAGTTAATTCCGATTTCAAACAAAAGTAAATCACGTTTACTTTGAATTGAAAGAATGTTTTCAACTTTTTTAATGTCTGCTTTGTTTCGTATTGGTTCTACTGTTGACATTTTTCTCCTTTCTGTTTAATGCAATACGATTGTGCTTGGGTATGCTTGAAAACACTTATCTATCAATGTTCTGACTATTTCAGAACAGCAATTAAATAAGTGTAAAATTATATTGAGAGCAATAACCAAGCATTCCAATGCAAATGGCAAAAGAATGGTTAAAAAATAAGAAGTTATAATAAGGGTGGCTTAATGAATTTTGCTTTAAATATCTTTTAAATAAGTGGTTAATCTTTCTATGATTAACAATTTTTCAATATTGTTTTTAATGTTCTTAGATTCAAGGTTTGAATATATTTGTTCTAATATTTTTTCTTTAGGGTCTATATTGTTAAACAAAAATAATTCGTATATTTTTATATTTAAAACCTTGGATAATTTTTCAAGAGTTTTTAAAGAAATCGCACGTTTGCCGGTTTCAATATTACTAATAGAAGTTACGGATATGTCCATAAGTTCGGCAAGTTCTTCTTGACTAATCTTCTTGCTTTTTCTTATGTTTTTTAATCTAAATCCTAATAATTGTTGCACTTCCTTCATACTCCATTATGATAATCAATTTTTAAAATTAACATAATATCGTATTGGTTAAATTTATTGTAAAAATGAACTATTAGTTCAAAAATTAGAATTAATTAATGAACTAATATTTCATATTTTGATTTTTAATAAAAATTGATTCAATTTTTTAGAAAAACAAGATTACTTATTTAATAGGGAAGTAATAATCAACCAAATATGATGCTGCATCAAAAGGGTGTTCTAAGAACTTCAAATCGTGGTCGTTTTTGATTTGCTTTAGCGATGGAACATCAACAATAGAAGTTCCTTCCTTAAAAGAAAGATTATAAACATTATGCAAGAGCCATTTGCACTTTTTATCTATAAATAAACATACATCGCCTTTAGAATTGCATACTTTCGCATTAAATGCCTGTATTCTTCTCAAAACGGAAGGATTGAAATTTCTAAGTTGAAATTTTGGATCATAGCCGTATGTTTCTAAAGCTCGTTTTATAATCATATAATTTGTAAATTCGGATTGTGCTGTTCTGTTGTCACCGGAAGCATCTCCGTTAATTATCAATTCGCCTTTATGGTCGGGGTATCTTCTGATAAATTCATCTATTGCTTGTTGTGTTGTTGTATTTTCAATAACAAGCTCATCGAAAAAATAAATGCTTTTATCATCTTTGTGAGCCAAACACCAACACATAGGGTCAACATTAAAGTCGCAAGTTAAATGCAGGGGTAAATTTGGATTATAACGAAGCGATTTTATATTATAATCAGTGAAATTTTTAACAACTAAACCGCTTGAATAATTGCCAAATTGCCCTAAAACATTTATTTTATAATATTCAGGGTCAAAATCTTCCTTCATAGATTCAAGATAATGTTCCGGCAAATAGATATTATTAGATGTCGGCGCAATAATAAGGCGATAATTATTCTTTTTGTTTTCTACAAACCTTTTATAAATCCAACCTTTATTTGCCTGTGGGTTAGTATGCCCGAATAATCTGTATCTGAAATTTACCCATGACGGTTTGATATTAGTATTTCTTAAACGGCCGATAAGTTGTTTAAAAGCACTATCGGATATTTGAGATGCTTCTTCAATTTCTGCCCAATGCAAATTCAATGATTTAATCTTTTCCGGATTATCTACCCCTTTAAAAAGAATTTCAGACCCGTTTGAAAAAGTCATTTTCTTTTCAATTTTATTGAAAACATAGTGTTTGCCTGCAACATAGCCCATTGTTTCAAGATGTGAAAAATAAGATTCTAATGTTGTATCTCGTACAAGAACATATTCTTTTGCGCAAACCAATCCTCGACAACCGGGGTATTTTCTTGCAAGCATAATACCTAAAAGTGAACCGCACCAAGTTTTACCTGAACCATATCCGCCTTGATAAATAACAACATCGAGCTGATTATTATGAGGAATGTTAAAAAATTCCTGTTGTTTTTCAAGCAATGAATATTTCGGCATTATTTATTCTTTATTAACTCATCTATTTTCTTTGAAAGCACATCAAGTTTTTTGTCAATTTTGCTTTCACTCATTTGTATTTGCTTTTGCGAATATTCCATAAGTTCAATTTTTAAATTTGCAACGTCTAATTTTGTTGCGAAGTAATTCATTTGAATCAAAGTAAAAATGACACAAGCCACTATATAGCCGGTTTCTTTATTAAAAAATTTTTCCATAGTTTTAACTCCAAAATAAAGCAGTGCTTCCGTCATTTCCGCTCTGTTCAACGAAAATCGCACGTAGCTTCGCTGTCTAATAATAAAAGTAGGCAAAGGAAACATTTTTAAAAGTGTTTCCAATGCCTACTCCTCATAATATTTTATTTTCTCAGTTCTTTTACTGTGTCTAAAAGATATTTTGCAAATTGTTCAATGGCAGATACACCTTGTTCAAAACAAAAATCATCAAGCGAACTTGATGATTCCTTAATCTTATTTTTGAGTTTAAACAAACTGTCGATAGCCGGTTGAGAATATTTTGCAAGGTTTTCATATAATTTCCTTATTGTTATTGGAACTTGTTTTTGTGCCAATTTTGCTACATAAGGTTGAATGGCTGCCCAAATTGCATTAAAATTTTTCCAATTTTTAATTGACGTAAGAAAACTCATAAAAATCCCCTTTCTTTAATAATCTGTATTTGTTTTCTTGAATTTTTTGTTTGTACCAAGTAATTTTTCTTCTGAAATAAAGTCCTGATTCACTAACAGACAAATAAGGCAAATAAGGTAAATAAGTAATATCAATTTTGCCTTTTTTCTTTTTTTGTCTTTGGTCAAATTCATAATGAGTAAATACCGTATTTTCATTTATTGAGATACCGTATTTAGCGCACATATATCCTGCTAAACAACACAATGCTTCAACTTGATTTTGATTTATAGGATATATAGTTTTTTTATTTTTTAGGTCAAAACCTGCCATACCACAAACAGCCAAACCAATACAGCCTGTATTTCCCCCACCGCAATGAGCAGCGTATTTGTTGTCGGTACAATCTAAGTTATCTTCAGGACTATATTTTCCTTTATAAATTCTGCCGTTGGAATCAACACAAAAGTGATAACTTTTTAAATCTACAAGACAAGGTCTATTACTGCCTGCACTCCAATGCAGGCAAATTTTAGATAATGTTTTCATATTTAACTCCTTATTCTTTGCTTACAAATTCTAAATGAACGCATCCGGAAGTTGCAGCAGATGTTGCAGTTCCGTTTCTTAAAGATGCTCCTGCGCCAAATCCGTTATATAAACTTGCTCCGCCTGCTGAATTTAAGGTTCTAACAACAGGCCCGCCACCAACATTTGATTGACCCTCATTACCTGCGGAGTTGATTATTGTAGAAACTTTAGTATATGGAATTGTAGGAATTGCGCCACCGCTGATATATGCGGTAGTGGTGCTTCCTATTGAAGATGTACTTCCGCCAAATGCTTGGCAAGTACCAAATATTGAATTACCCCCAACAGTAGATGTTGTTTTTCCGCCTGCTCCAATAGAATAAGAATAAGTACCTGCTTTCAATATAATATTGCCAACAAAAGCAGAACCACCGCCACCACCGTTGCAAAATTGAATATAAAAGGGGTTTGGTGAAGATTTAGATTCGGAATAATATCCACCCGATCCGCCACCAACTATTGCAAGTTTATAAATACCATCGCATAAAACTTCAATAGTACCTGAATCACCGCCTGTTGATGATGAAATTATAACTTCCCCTTCTTCATAGGAATTACCCAAAGGCTTATATAAAAGTTGTTTAGAATATATAATCAAGCAGCCACTCCTTTTGAAATTGCGCCTACTATCCAATTTGTGCCGTCGTATTCGTAAATTAAATTATATGAACCTGTGTTTGATAAATCCGGAACTTCTGAATTAAAGTAATAAGATGTTCCTAGATTAATTGAATGCAAAGTTTCCATATTTAATTGGACTAAAATTTGATGAAATACTGTTTTATCCAAATTTGAAGGAAGCAAAAATGTAATATCGCCTTCCGGAGCAATGCTATTAATTGAATTATCAGATAATTCTATTGTTCCGCTTTTATCGAGAATATTAATTGTTTTCAAAACATTTTCTTTGCCTGATATATCTTGATGTTGTGTTAGATACCCGACATCGTTTTCAAATTCTGAAATATTTTTAGGTATGACAGGAATTTCAGGAGTGTTTTTTAAATCTTCATAATTTCCCGAAATTGCAACATCTGATAAATCTTCCTTCTTTGCAAAAGCCGAAAAGTCCACTTCTATTATATTGTATAGTTCTTCCATTGCCTTTTTTCTTGCTTCTTCAATATCAGACAATCCGTTTGATATTTGACCTTCAATATTTTCATTGGCTTCATTTATATTATTTATTGTGGCATTTGAAAGATTTGTTATTTCATCAATGTTTTGCTCGCATAATTGGATTGTATTATTAACGGAGGTATCTAATTCCTCTTGTTTATTTGAAATGATTGTCAGGTATTCTTCCATTTTTATTGAAAGATTTTGACAAATATTTGCGCCGTTTTGCGCTTCTTTACTTGCTAAATTACATTCAGCAAGGACTTTTTCTGCTTCAGTTTTTGCAATGCCTGCGGTTTCAACGATAATTTCAAGAGTAGTATCATTAATATTCGTAATAACATTAAAAGAATTATTTATATAAGTAACTTTTTCATTTACACCGTTTTTAACAAGAAAAGGTATAACTGAAGATATGGTTCTGATACGATTTTTAGTGTCTATAAGTTTTAGTTCGCCATATTGTTTTCCTATTTTTAGATTTGAAGTAATATCCTTTGATAATATAATTTCAAGACTTTTAGAGCTTAAATCACCGTATGTAAGTGTAATATTATCAAGGGTGAATGTTGCCATAAAACCACTCATTGAAAAATCTGTTTTGAAGTTCACAATTATAAACTGGTCTTCTAAAAAATTTGTATCATCGCCTTGAATAATTGTTATATAATCCATTATTGTTCCTCTAAATTGCTGATTCGTTGTGAAAGTGAAGCAATATCGTTTGCATTTTGGGTAATGTTTTCAATATTTGCCGATATTCTCAAAGACAAAGCGGTTATTTGTTCTTGTAAATCATTAAAGTTTTTATTTATCAATGTTGAACTTGCTAAACTGCCGTATTCAATTTCTTCTATTGCCATTTTGTTCCTGTTCCTTTCTGCTACGGTTTTAAAACAGGTTTTGTTATCTCATACATAACCTGTTTTTGCGCACTTTGGTAGGATTTAAAAAATCTCAAAAATTGTCATTTTTTTGATTTTTCTTCATCTTCCAATTCTTTATAAACTCTATATATTTGCCTGTTAAAATCAATTTTGTTAGCTTTCATCTTAGGTTTAAATTTTTCTATCGCTTCAATATCGCCTTTTAATATGCACTCTTTTAAATATTCTCTCGCCTTATAGGCATTTAAACCTTTAGAAGTTGAATAAAACATATTTATAGGGCGAAAACCGTTTTTGCCACCGGAAATGGTAAAAGGGGTAAAAGTATCTTTATATCTGTCTTTAATTGATGCCTTATTCCAATTATCAGTTAATTCGTCAGAAATTTTTGTTGCAATCGGATTTATTAAAGGAGCAGTTTTTGATGCCACTTTTCTTATTGCGCTATTTGGCATATCTTCAATAATTTCAGGAACTTCAAGTGCTTGTTTTCCAACTCTGGCATATATCTCCCTGCCGTTTTCATCATTACCGACATAGGGCCTTGTAAATAAGGTTTCTACTATTCTTTTTCCTTTTCCGTCTTTTTCGGTAAAACGATTATTACTGTAAGAAGAATAATTAATTCCATTTTCATATTTGTCCGGATTTCTTATAGAATCAACCGCACGACAACAAGCATTTATAATATTTGAATAAATTGCCGTTTGAATAAGAAAAGTCATAAAATATTTTCTAGCTAACTGACCTCTGATTCCTGCCCCTTGAACATCATTTGTAAATGAAGATAATCCCAATTTTCTTGATAATTCTCTTGTGGCTAAAGCAAATTTTGAAGAATTTGCAAATTCATTTAAAAATTTTTGTCCTGCTTCTGATGAAAATATCGCTAAGGATTGTCGAACGGTAGCAGACATATTCCAATCAGGCGACAATAATAATCGTCTTGCAGTTTTTAAAGTTTCGGGTCTGATTCCGAGTGAATCCCAATTTTGACCGCCAAAAGTATCATTTACAAGTTGTCCTATTTCACGTCTGACATTATCGGACAATTTAACTTTTCCGTTTTTTGATACACGTTTCACAAGATTTTCATAAGCGTGCAGTTTATAAGTATTGTGCAAATAATTCCACAAAAATTTATTATTTGCATTAATGTAGGCTTTTAAAGGCTTAGTGATAATTTTACTGACACCAAAGGTAACTTTATCGACAAGATTTGAAACATCGTCAATAAATGTATTAAATTCGCCTATGTTAATATCGGTTATTGCGCCGAATTGAACACCGTCATTTATTGCTTTTCTAACAGCAGGGTTATCTTTAAAAACCTCAAAATTATTATTTTTTATGCCATCAATTATTTTAGGCAAATTTCCTAATGTTTTAAAGGTTTTAAAAGGTAAAATTCCTTCGTGCGCAGCTGCGCTTTCCGTAAGCGCAACAACGTGCATACCGTTAAATAAGAATTTGCAACCTTTTGCAAAATTATTTACGGTATCGTATGCGCTAGTCGCTTTTTGTAGTAATTTCCCTGCTAATGTTTTTGCTGCTTCGGGTTCATTTATGGATTCCAAGGCAGGTCTTGCAATTTCCTCTAATTTTTGTGCGTATTGAGGATTTGCTTTCTTTAATTTTTCTAATTCGTTTAAAAATTTTATATTTTCTGCCACATCAATAAGTTGATGAGAGTGAATTTTTTGAATTTCAGCATAATCCAAAGTTTTTGGCTGTAAGCTGATATGAAATTCACCGCCTTGAAACGGAATATCAAGACCATTTTCAATGCCTTCTTTATAAGTTGGTATTTTCCTTGCTTTTTCAAACTGTGATTTTGTTTTGAGATTTGAATAATATTCCTTCAATGCCGCTTTTTCATTTTCGCCCATATCCCAAATGTGAGTAATATATTCTTCAGGTGACATACTGCTTTTAAGATTTTTAACTTTAGCAAGATTATTCCAGTATGTTTCCATATCGTCAAAGTGCTTTTGTGTAATTATTCTTAGGACTTCTTTTTGCTCTTTGGTAAGATTATTATAAATATTTATTAAATCTTCTCTGTTAAAGTTTAAGGCAGGTAAATCAGTATTTTCACGAATAAAAGGCAATATCTCTCTCAAACTTTTAGGTTCAACATTTAAAGCATTGGCTATATCGTCTATTTGTGCTGAAAATTTATCAATTTTCTGCATTGCTTCAAATTTTGACATGTCGATATTTGCTCTACGATTTCGTATAAGTTCTCGAATTTTATCTTCCGCAATAGCATAATTGGGTTTTGTGGATTTTGGAGTTCTTTTATTTGCTTTATTAATTACATCTTTAGTTCTGCCGAATTTAGTCGCAATTTTTCCTGCAATACCACCAACTAAACCACCGCCAATTATTCCTAATCCTGCTTGTTTTGCCGTATCTTGAACAATACCTTTAAAATCTTTATCTTTAATTAATGCTTCACCGCTTCCAAAAATAGCACCGCTTGTAGCTCCTGTTGCAATGCCCGAACCTATGTTTTTAGCGATAACCTTTTTCGCAATTTGAGAAAAAGCAGGCTTAGCTAATTTTAAAGCAGCTTGACTTCCAAGACGTGCAACACCACCAAAAGGAATTATTGCACTCCCTATTTCTAAAGCAGCACCGCCATACAATTTTGCCATTGTTTTTCTATGTTCTTTTTCAATTTTATTTTTTTCAGATTTGCCAATTTCTTTTATTTTTTGAATTTTTTGCTCTTTACTTAAAATGTTATCTTCTAAAATTGCATCATAAGGATCAACATTTTTTTCAATTTTTCCTTGTAAAACAGGGGGTTTATCCTCAACAAAGTCAATACTATTGTTCTGAACATTATTTTCAGCTTGAAAATCAATGTTATTTTTCCAAGGTTGAGATTGGTTTTCTTTTTTCAAACCAATCTCATCATCTTCTATGAAATTTATTTTCATTATATTTTCTTAAATCCTTGTTTAATTGCTTCCAGTAATTGATTAACTGGAACTGTGCCTATTTTTCCATCGGGCGATTTGACCTTAACTCTTTGATTGTTATTTTTATTATTAGAATTATTAACAGGGGTTGTAGTTTTTTGTTTTGCGCCGTAAATTACGTGGGTTGTATTTTTTTGAGCCGGTTTTGCACCGTAAGTAACGTGAGTATAATTATGGGAATCGGGTTTTTCGCCATATTCAACTTTAATAACATTTTTGCCTTCATTTTTGGAACGAAAATAATTGGTGCTTCTGTCATTTTTATTTTGCTGAGCATATCTGCCTGCTTTTGAAATGCTTTCCAGTCCTGTTAAATTAATCATTTCATCGGGATTATAACCGGGGCTTGAAATTCCTGCATTATATTCTTCAAGAGAAATTAAGCCATTTTCTAATCTCAAACGGTCATAATCTTTTCTTGTCATAAATCCTTTTTGATATTTATTTGCAGTCAGAATTTTGGACATATCATCAGATGTTATAGTTCCGTTTGAAACAGAGGTGTCAACACCTTGTTTGGTTAAAATATCTCTATATAAATCGCTGTTCTTTTTGTTATTTGTGAATTTATATGCCATTCCCAGACCATATAAAGGGTCGCCTGTTATAGCACCTGATAATCCGCCTGCGATAATACCTTGAATAGTAGGATTTTGCACTAATCTTGTTGCAGTGCCTATCCCTTCGCCTATTCTGTGCATTGCGCCTTTGTTCTCATCTCTTTCTAAATTTTCAGGACTAAAACCTTGATTTTTGTTTTCTTGAAATCCTTTAATAAAATCAGCAAGTCCGTTAGCGAGATTACCAAAAACGCTTTTCTTAGTTTCTTGTATAGAAGGTATATTTTGACCGATATTTATAGTAGAAGGACTTTGAGGAGCAGGATTTTCGGGAATCGGAGCTTTGGTATAGTTGTCAAATAATTCAGGTGAATTATTTTTAAATTGCCCTAAATTATTATTTATCGGAGTTTGTTCAATATTAGGTTCAATTAGATTTTGATTTGTTGTTCCTTGTTTTAATTGGCTTATTTGCGCTAAACGAGCTTTCGCAATATCATTTTGCGCTTGCGCTAATTGTTGAGTTTGTTGCGCTGCTTGCTTTGCTCGTTTTCTGTTAGTTCCTTGTAATATTGAACTTCCTATGGCAATTAAAGCACCTATCGGGCCTGCGGCAGCTGCTGAACTTGCTGCACTTGTGCCTGCTGTTGCCGCACTTGCAACGCCGCTTCCTAAAACTGCATTTTCAGTTGCGCCAATACCAAGTTTTCCAAGAGAATTTGTCAGGGCAGAAGGTAAAGCCGATGTGATTTTTGAACCTATTTTATTCATCAATGAACTTGAAGTAGGAATAGCTTTTTTTAAAGCAGATGCGCCATTTTGCAAAACATTACCTGCGGTTTGCATATTTGCGCCAATTTTATTCAAAGGACTGTGATTTTTTAAAAAATCACCTATATTGGATAATCTGTTTCCAAAATTGGCAACCTTGCCATAGCGTGCATTCATATTATCGAAAAATTTTCTTAAACCGCCGTAATTTTGTTCTTGATTTGCTTCTTCTTTTAATTTTTTATCAATTATTGCTTTTATTAATTCTTCTTGTGTTGTCATAAATTTATAATCCCCAAGAATTTGATTTAGAACTGCTTGAACTGTTTGTTGTAGCATTACCTGCACTTGTTTGAAGTGATTGAGCTTGATTTCCGCTTACCATATTTTGACCTTGCAAATAAGCATTCAAAAGCAAATTAATCATATTGCCCGTATTTGTTTGACTGTTTGCAAGCAAATTAGTAATATAATCCGAAACGCTGTCATTCATTGCTTCGGATAAATTATTATACATATTTGTCGCTTGGCTTGAACGTAGCATATTTCTATTTGCAAGCGGATTTATGATATTATTTTCAAAAGCTAATTTACTTTTTTCATTGAGATTCTTTGTATAAGCGTTTAATAAAGATTGATTTGTTTGAGAATCCAATGTAGGATTTCGATATTCATTTAATAAATCTTCTATATTTGCATTTGTATAATCATAAATGCTTTTATATGCTGTGCCATCGTTTAATGTTGTAGTAGTGCCGTTGTTATCGGTAACAGATGTTACATACGGATTTTTTGTAGTAGTTTTATTATAGTATGTTGTTGATGATGAATTAGATTTGGATTTAGAACCGCCACCCATATTATCTACCTTTCGTACTTGTATAAATTTTTGTCGATTTTTTTGAAACCGCATTTTAAAATTGCATAAATTGCGGTTTTATGACCGGTTTTTGCATATATATCACAATTCCAATAAGTCAATGATTCTTTTAAACATTTAATATTTATAAGGTGAGTATGCCTGTGCGCAACTGCATTAAGAAATAATTTATTGTTTTTTTCGTAATAATAAATACACCCGATATGTTTCCCATCAACAAAAAAAGAATAGAAAAAAGTATTCTTAATAACATCTTTGAAATCTTGGTTATCACCCAATAAAATTTGATTTTCTTCATATAACTTTTTGCATTGGTTATAGTTGAAGTCAGTATTTATAGGAATTAAGACTTTCATCAAATTTGTTTTACCTTTATTTTGCTGAACTCAATATTTTTAATGCAAAAGGCTTCGCCTTTTTCGTAACAATAAAGTTGTATTTCAAGGGTTTTAAAAGTTGCAGAAGGTAACTTATATATTGAGTTTAATTCTTTTAGCGGAAAATATGTTTTATCCCAATGCCCTATATCAAAATATAGTGCATCTTTCATAGGTTTAACTTCAATTTTTTTTACTTTCGGAGCTTTAAACATATCGTAGTTTTTTAAATATCTGATCCAAAAACTACCCGAATAAGTCATATCAATAGTAAGTCTTGGCGGAAAGTATAAAATTTTCAAAGTGTTATCAACACCTAAATTTAAAGGAGTGCATTTATAAAAACTTCTAATAAATGTACCGTTGAAGCTATCTGTTTTATATTCTTCATAAATTTTTCCGCTTAAACCACCCGAAATTAGCTTATTATTTACAATATTAAAACAAGTTACATCGGGGCATTTTCTCTTTAGCCATTCTTTATGGATATAATCATAAATCATTATTGTTGATATATCGGGTTCTGATGTCGGAATTAAAAACCAAATCTCATTTCTGTCAGATAAAACAATAGATAAAACTTTTATTTCTTTTAATCTTGAAGAATCAATCTCGCAAAATTCTTGTTGAATATCAAGTCCGATATTTTGACCCAAGGTTTTATCACCATTGACAACTTGGTTAAAAGAAAAAACTCCTTTCTTGGTGTCATCATAAAAATATAATTCAGTTCCGTGAAAAACCAAAGAATTGTAACTTGCGCAGCCTCCGGGGGATTCATCTGATTGAGAATACGGATATTCTCCCGATAAAAGAATAGAGCTATCTTTAAAGAAAATTGCCAAACTTCCCAAATAAGGTGTTATTGCTGTAATATTTTTGATATATTCAATAAAACCTGACGAAGTTGAAACTTCAAGGTCTGATGTTTGAAAATCATAGATATTTTCTTGTACACTATACCAAAGGACATTTCCTTTAAAAATCCAAAGCCTGTTATCATAATTAATTAAGCCAAGTCCTTTGACATTCCTGCCTTCCATATCGGTTAAATCCATAGTTACAACTTCATTTTCAGCACCGATTTCAATGCTGAATATATCTTCGCCGTTAGAAAATACAAATAAATCACTCCAACCTTGCGAAAAATCAAGACCGCAAGATGCGCCGGTTAAACTTAGATTATCGACTTTTAAAGTTACATTTTGCGTTGTGAAATCATATAAATAAAATTTTCCGCAAGTTTTATTTTCGCTATGGATAAAACAATAAGTGGTATCTTTTTGAACGCTTTCAAATATATTGATGATTCTTTCATCTTCAGCAATTACATCACAAATTGAAGAATTACCTTTAGAAGTTCTTATTCCTACACCGCTATTTATTCCGGTATTAAACAATTCGACATTTTGCAGGTCTGAAGCTGAAATAAACTCGCTTGAAAATGTTGCGTTTATTCTTCTTATACCGCCAAATCTATTGCACATTAAAGATGATACTTTTGTTGCCATAATACCTCTTGATTTTTGTAGTGAAAACGCTACAATATAAATATGAAACAAATAAAATTTTATCAGCTTGAAAACGGAAAAGAACCGGTGAAAGAATGGCTTTTATCTCTTGATTTGAGCGTGAGAGTAAAAGTTGTTAAAAGATTAGAGCGGATTTATGATGATAATTTTGGTGATTATAAACAAATTGCGCCTAATTTATATGAGCTTCGTTTCTTTTTCGGTAAAGGATATAGAATTTATTACACAATAAAAAATAATATAATTGTAATATTACTATACGCAGGTGATAAATCAGACCAGAAAAAAGATATAAAAATTGCAAAAAGTTATTTAGAAAACATAAAGGATGAGCAAAATGACCGAGCTTAACGATTTTATTATAGAACAGCTAAAAGATATAGAATTTCAAAAAGAATATATGAATGAAAGCCTTACACAATATATTAATGACGGGGATTTTAATGCGTTCTTTCGCTCATTAGAGCTTGTTATTAAATCAAGAGATAGTATATCGGGCTTTTGCGAAAAAGCAGGAATTGATAGGACTATGTTGTATCAAATATTTAACGGCGAAAGAGTGCCAAGGGTTGATACTTTAGCTAAAATACTAAAAACATTAGGGTTTAATTTGAAAATTGCTTAATTAAAGTATGTGTTTACGAATAAATATAATATTTTGCGAATATTACCAATAAACTCTCTTTTCTTTTGTTAAACCTGACGTATAGTTTATTAGGATTTTATAAGCCTTGTCGTATTGTTCTTTATAGCCGGAATAATTTTCGTCTTGTTCTGAAGCGATTGCATAAAGCATCGATTTTGTAATAAGTGCGTTTTTAAATATGGTTTCGTATTTTTCGGGAATATCAATAGAATCTTCATCTTTTTGAAGCGAATAAATTGAATCGCCAAAATCATCTTCACCAATAGCAAGAGTTAAAAATTCAATAGTGACGGTATAAATATCATTCGGTGCAGGATATAAAATTAAACTGTCATTTCTAATATAAAATCCTGTGGGTTTATCTTCAATGTCTTCTAAAGTTTCATAATCATCAAGATATTCAAGATAATCTTTATCAATTCTTACAGAATATACCTGCCTGCCGGAAACGGTTTTTTTAATGATATTGCCATTAGGAGTTGAATATTCTTTATTGCTTGGTGATGTTGTGATAGTAAAAGTTTTTATTCTAAAAGGAAAAGGATAAGAACACCAAAGTTCACAAAGTGCTTTGTTTATTGAAGATTTTAAAGCACTTTCCATTTCATCTGCGCTATCAATATCTCCGTCATACATAGACCACGCTTGGCCTGCGACTTCATTATAAATATCAAGGAATGTTAATGTCATTTAGTTTCAGTTTCGCTTTTTTCTTCTGTTTTCTTTGTTGAAGTATTTTTATTAGTAGTTTTCGTTTCTGTTTTAGTTTTTTCTTTTGGTTTTGTTTCCGTTTTAGTTTCAGTCTTTTCTTCTTTTTGCGTATTCTTGTTGTCAACAACAACTAACTCCTGTACTGTTTTAGGTGAAGAAGGTGCTTTTTCTTCTTTAATTTTGCCTTTTACAACTTCGTAATTTCCCCTGTCTTCCTTGATTATTCTTATTGCTTCTTCGTCAGGAAGTGAAAATATATGACCTGTTGGAATAAACTTAATATCAATCATTTTTGCTCCTTAATTCAAAAGGGGCGATTATCGCCCCTAAATATCTCTATAAACCGACTTTTTTGCCTATTGCGTAAATAGTTCCGGCAAAACCTGCGCCAAAATCAATTTCAATGTCGCAATTTGCATTAATAAATCGTGCCGGATCTTGAATTTGAATTGCGGTTATACTTGTCTTTCCGATTGTAATGGTTAAATCCCCAAGCATAGAATTTGGGAATTTATCACCTTTTTTAAGAGTTAATGTTGAATCAGATGAAGCGGTATTGCTTACGATAATAAACAAGGTATTGTTCATACACTCCATCGCTTTTTCTAAAGTAATACCATTTGCAATAGTAACAGTCTGCGGAGTTATAACTTGAACTCCTGCTGAATCACTTGATTCAATCGTAGGTAGTTGAATTTGTATTTTATCTCTTGCCATAAATTTTTCCTTTCAATATAAAGAAAAGCTGTTGTTAAGCAGCTTTTCTTTCTGATAATGTCAGGGGAGCATTGATTTTTACAGTTCCTAAAAAATCTGCTCTGGGTGAACCAACACCAAACAAACCATAACCCTTATATCGTGTATTAAAGTTCTTTTCGGGCATATAATCTTTCATATTTAGATTTTTAGAAATACCGCCTGCTAAAGTTTTGCCTTTAATACCAAACAAAGGATAATATGAAATTTTGCTGTCAAGTTCCTTTATGCCTGCAATATTGTTTGAAACAACAATATCCCAACCGCACAAATGCCCAATAAATCCTTTTGCTATTTTTTTATAACCGGATTCAACATATTTTAGTTCGTCAAGTTTTCCCAAATAAAACTGATATTCAGGGGGAACAATGGCAACCATTTGACCGTCAATCCAGTTTGTGTGTCCTTTTTTATCGCCACGCTTAAATTCTGCCTGCATATAGGCAAGAATTTCTTTAGCATAATCGGCATCTAAAGTTATTGCTGAATTTTCACTTCCGGATAAATAGTGTCCTGCTCTTGTGTATAGTTGTCCGTAAGCAGTATCGACCGCAGCAGCGAATTGTTTAATTGCATCAAAAGAATATTCTTTTGCCAATTCAACTTTTTGTTTTAAATCGGGGGCATTTGCAATCTGTTGTTTTTTCACTTGATCTACTTCAAAGTGAAAAGCCTTGCCTTTATCAAATTTGACTTTTGCGGTAGTTGTGTTTGTAAGTTCCGCATCGGGCAAATCACCGCCATTGTAGTCAAATAAATTTACCATTGCCGGCATGATAACATCTACTTCCGCACCGTGTCGAACCCCATCTTTGAGTTCGGTGTGCGCTAATTGACCTATTACCATTTCATCATAAATATACTTATTATATGCTTTGGTAAAGGTTGTAATCATAAGTTGTTCGTCTGACATATTTACTCCTTTACTAAATTAGTTCTTCTATCGCTCTATCAAGTTCTTCGGGTGAATAATCTTCAACATTTTTTTTGGTTGAAAATCCCTGTTTGGTTTTTGGGGCTAAATTTTTAAGTGAATCCAATTCTGATTTATTTTCTTTGTTTGCATTTTGTTCTGTAAGAAATTCTTTTCTGAAATATTCTTTTAGATTTTCAATATGCTTAACAAAAGTAGCGGTTTCAAACGCATCGCCTTTAATTCGTAGCGCATCTGCAAAAAATTCTGTAAATTCCGGGATTTTAAACCATTGCGGAAAATCCTTAACGGAATTTTGAACAAAGGTTTCAGCTTCTTGTTTAATTGTTTCAAGTCGTTGTTGTTGAAGATTCTGCAATACTTGGTTTTTTGTTCTTTCAGATAAAACCGAAACGTGTTTAACTACATCAACACTAAATTCATCTTCAATTTGTTCTAAAAGTTCGGGGGTAGGATTTTTGGCATATAAAGCTAAAAGTCCACGAACTTTATCGGGTTCTTCAACGGTATGAAGATATTTCATATACTCATCAGCAGTTGCATTGGCGATTTGAAGAACAAAAGCATATTCTTCCGGAGTTTGATAGCCTAAATTTTGTGCTTCAAACAAGGCTTGTTCTCGAAGTTGTTTTGCATATTCAACTTGTTTTTGAAGGTCTGTTTTTTCTTTTTCCCATTCTTCTTTTTGTTGGCCCAAGACCTGCAATTCGTTATATGATTTTATTAAATCGTCAATTTTTATAGTACCGTCTTGATTTAAAAATTCTTCAGGACATTGTGGTTTATTTTCAACGATTTCATCTTCTGTTTGAGTTTCTGTTTCTTTATCGGGTTTATTATTTGATTGGGTATTTTCACTTTCGTTATCTAAAATACCTTCAATTTGTTCATCTAAGGAAACATCTTGTTCTTGATTAAAATTTTCATCTGACATAATTTACTCCTTTTTTAATTCCTATTGTTTACACCATTAAACAGTTATAGCCTGCATTTTTTTATGTTTTGCCGCCAAGTCGCTTTTTCTCGTTTAAAAATTCAGCTTTCCACTTATCAGTATCAGCAATAACTTTGAGCATACCTTTTAGGACTAAAGGCTCAATATCAGAATTTGCCAACTTTAAAATATTTTCTAATTGAAATTCTTTAATTTGTTTATAAGTGGGCGAATCAACCAAATCGAATTTCCCAACTAAAATATCTTTATCCATATTAAATAGTCGCTTCTTGTTGATGTGCAATCGTTTCGAGTTCTTCCTGCGGGGTTTTTTGTTCAACAGGTTGTATATTTTTTGCCTTTGCATCGTTAGATTCCGCAATCATTTGTTGAACAATCGGGTCTTGTAATAAAACATTTTGAACATCTTGCGGTATTTGCTCAACCTGTTGAATAAACCGTTCGGGATTTTCAACACCTTTTTGTTCCATATACCAAGTGAAAATAGATTTAACATCTAATGGAATATGATTTGCAAATCTTTCAACGGCAAGAATAACCATATCTGCAAAGCTAAATCTTTCATTCATTGAATTTCTGTCTGAATAAGTATAGCGATATTCTGCCTGTCTTACTTCATCAGTAATTAAAACATTTTCGGGATTGTTGTCTTTATTTAGATAAATATGTTCATCACCGAATTTAAAATTGGCGCAGAGTTTAGCAATATTTTTGACGTTAGGAATAATAAAATATTGGTTTATAATATCTAAAACCATTGACAAACGTGTAGTCTGACCTTGTGTTTTGACTGAAATTTCCGTTGCGGTTTTATTCCCTTTTTCTTCTGCGCCAATCATATTGGGAAATATACCTGATATTTCACTCATCAAATCTGACAAGAAAGTAATATCAGTAATGAAAATATTTGTTGAAAATGACAATGGCTGTATGCTGCTTGAAGTATAAAGTTGCGGATCGTAACTAAGGATTTTTCCGGGATAAAGTTCAATTTCATCATCTTCAAAAAAATCTTTAGGACACAACAACGGTGGATTTTCTGTCAAAGACTGCATATTTAAAGTTTTATTCATTAAATCTTCTTGCGTGTGTGCTAAATCAAGAACAGAATATAAAGGACTTATACCCCTTTTTGTTTCAGGGTCTAAAATGTAAGCACCAAAAGTAAACGGATTTATAACATAATTATTTTTTTCAAATCTGACAAGATATTTTCCGCCAACTACAACTGCGTGCCAATTTTTTAGAACTTCCCCGTTTTTTAATGTAAAATTTCCCCAATGTTCTAAAACTTCTATTGTCGAATTATTTTTATTTTTATCATTCAATCCTTCTGTTGATTGGTCTTGAATATCTGAAATATCGGGTTCTGTGGCAATCATTTTTCTTAGGGCATCTGCAACTTCATCTGACACTTCATAACATTTATTATTGATTATGTCGTCGGGAGTTCGCCAAGTTCGATGAATTTTTGGGCAATTATCGAAATCATCAATTTGCGAAACATCGAAAACAAAATTGGCAGGATTTACAGGTATTACGGAAGGATTGTCATAAACAATTCTTTCATCAATATAGTAATTTTTGCCTTTAGCCTTTGCTTCAAGTATTTTAGGAAGTTTTTGAATGTCTGTTTGAAATAAGGCTTCAAAGAATTTTATCGGTCTGCGATATTCTTCTTTATGAGTTTTCCAAGTGGTAAATGAAATTAATTCGCCATAAAGAAGTGAATTGTCGATAATCGAATCGCAAATTTGCGGATAATCCATTTTTTCAAGAATATCAACAAGCATAGTTTTTTGTTTATTGGCATTCGTATCTGCTTCAAGCGATTCACCCGAAACGTCAAACATTGAATTTATTCCGGAGTAAGTATTTTTCCAAATGAAAGCCTTAAAAGTTTGAAAGTACATAAAAAGTTTGCACATTTTTACTCTTGCTTTCCACTTTTTATTTTTGTCGGTTATGGCTGATAAATCATTTCTAAAAAATACTTCTTCAATGATTTTTCTTGCTTTTATCAGGTTTTCATTTCTGGCATCGTTATAACTTTTAAAATCAGATACGATTCTTTTTGCAATAGAGTTTTTATCTTCTTGCGATAGTTTTCTTGATTTTTCTTCTTTATCTACAATGTATTCCATTAAATATCTTTCTCATTGAACCCTTCAATTACAAGAATATCGGGTTGTTTAAGTTCCAAATTCCCGTCTTCATCCATACCGAGTGCGACCCTTAATCCTTTTTGGGCCTTTGAAATAGCTGACATAATTAAATCCATATTGTATGCTGATGCTCTCGGCTTTGCTTTTCCCAAAGATAATTCTTCTTTGTATTGTTTTAAAAGAGTTCTGACAATTTCCAATGAATCATTGAATAATTGAATATGCTTTTCATTTGTTGCAATTTTTTCTTCTTCAACTCTTTCATAAAGTTTTTTATTTGTTCTTGCTTCAATTTCTCGTTTTTTCTTATTCATTCCTTCACGACACATTTTTTCGGATATTGATTTTTTAGAAACATCAACTTCCGGCATTTCTTTTAATATGTCGTCTAAAGAAACATCTTTAAGAAACAAGACACGAATTTTCGCCCAATCGTCAGCTGTGGGTTTATGTTTTTCAACAACTTTTTTGTTTTTCATAATTTGCCTTTAATGCGGTAACAAAAGTGAAGTTAGCAGATAAGTTGAGTATTCGACAATATAGCTCAACGATAGCATTTTCAAATCTATGATTTGGCAGGAACAAAAAAGAAAAGGCGACAAATTAAGATTGCCACCCTTTATAAAATTAAGAGGAGTATGATGGTTTTAACTTGTATATCACTTCTTTTGAACCGAAATAATCGCATCGTTTTTGCCTTATTTCGATAATTTGTCCTTGTCGGTTATGTATTTCTATGTTTTCCCCATAACATAATCCCAAAGGTACTTTTTTAAACTTTTTTATATCGGCACTTGTGTAATCAATCTGCGAAGATAATTTTTTGATAAGATTTTGAGCATCTTTTTTGTAATAAGTTTTACGAAATCCAGCTCCGTCAATTTTTCTTATCTCAATAAGTTCTGCAACATTTGCTTTGCAATTAGGACAAACTCCTAAATATAATTTTCTTCTAATAAAATCCCTGTTATTATGAAGAAACCAAATCTCATAAGATTTGAATTTTCTATTACAATGAATAAACATAGTAATCCCCATAGATTAAGATGCCGTCAATTTCGTTTCGTCAGTTCCCTGTGTGAGCCAATCCTCACCTAACACTACTTTGAATGTCCGTATCAACTATAAACTTATTATGAGATACTTTACCAAAAAGTAAAATATGTTGTGTTAAAAAGTAAAATATCTGTTACAAATTAACATAACTTATTTTACTTTTGAAAAAAATATTTTACCATAATGAAGTAAATTACAATCTTTACATTTAAGGTTCATTGCAACAATGCCCTTTTCGGAGTTTTTGAAAATTTTGAAAAGGGTTTTTTATTGCCCTTTTTTTCGCCGGAGATATACGGGTATGGATTTCTTATAGAAGATATTTGCGAAAAAAGGGGTGTACCCCCTCTTTTCGCAAATATCTAACGACAAGACTTGTTAATTAAAGAATGAAAAAGTTTAAAGATTTATATTTCCTGTTAAAGATGAGGCTGATGATATGAGATCCAAAATGACTTTGGGATATTTTGCTTTCAACTGCGTTAATAGGAATTATTGCCTGAAAAGATTACTTTCCCTGCTTTAATATCAATATTCTAACAGTTCTTTTATGGTTGATTTGTATTGACGGATATTTGTTTCTTATTTCTGATAGTAGGAAAATGTTATATTTTCTTGAACCAAAAAGAATACTTGTTCAATATTTTTTGTTTTTCTTTAATCTTTATACGCTTTTCCTCTAAACATAACCTGCAAATAAGTTTCATAAACAAACGGTACGAGATTTTTTATTTGTTTTTGTTCTGTCGCCATTGCGTCTTTCTGCTTCGTCTGCGTGATTATTTTTTTTATTTAAACCCATTTTGGCACTCGAAATTTTTTTTCAATGCCGCTACGACCGTTATCACTAAATTTTGTTACATTTTCTAACAACAAGTAGTTAAAAAATATAACAAAATTTTCTTCGCTCTATTGAAAAAAACCGCCAAAGTGCATATTGATTCATTCCCTTATAAATTATTGCCGGCTATTTCTTCGTGCTCTTGTTAATGGGTGTAAATAAAAAAAATAAAATAAACACGCAAACTGCGTAGAAAGGACTTCATTATGACAGAAACAAAAACAAGAAAATTCAATCTCTTACAGTATGTTTATGGGAGATTATTTGCAGAACAATGTTTAACCGGAAAAGCTGAAGGATTATTGATTGAAGAAACTCAAAAAATATATTCTTGGCAAGGTATTCTTTATTGGTTAAAGAAAGAAGGTTACATTCTCGGATTTACTATCAGAAATGTTGACGAAACAAAATCCGTAATTGCATACAAATTCAACCGCCAAAGAACGATGTATGAATACTATATTAAAGCGATTGAAAGAAATCTGAAGAAAAATGAATTAGGCATAACTCCTATGAGTGAACTTGTTGAGCAAAAAGCATTTGATGATTTTGAAGCTCAATACAACATGCCTGTTGAGTATATAGAGAGAGCTGACAGATGTTTAGCAGATTCAAACAAGCAAATTATTGAAGAACTTGCTAAACAGAATGATTCAGATGAAAAGGTTGCTTAATCAAGCAGCCTTTTTCTTTTCGGTAGTGAGTTTAATGCTCATTACCGATTTTTTTATAAAGTAATGCCTTTTGGTTATTGCTTGAATGCGCTTGCGCGCCCTTGCAAGGCGCAAGGCATTCAAAATACGTATTGGCAATAATTTTGAGAGTTTGTTAAATGTAAAATAAAGCGTAACAAGATACGCAATAAAACAACATAATTTCGCAACTTTTGGATTAATTGTCGCAATAAATGTTTTTTGATAATAACTATTTTTATAGTTATAGCATTAACAATAATTGTTATTGCCATAACTATATTTATATATAGTTATAACTATATATAGTTAAAATTTGTTATTAACTATTTTTTTTAAATAGTTATTGTTTTTGTGTTTTCGCAAGGGTTTGCAAGGGAATGATAAGTTATTGCTTTCATTCCTTTGTTAAATCCAAGCATACAAAAGATACAAACCTGTTATCACTTAACTTTCAAACAGGTTATGGAAAGGATTTAAAAATGGAAATTAAATTTTATTTTCAAATAGATTTCATTGATGATGCAAAACTGGCAAATTATATTGACACATTCAAACAAAATGAATTGGAAAAAGCCAAAGAGCATTATCAAATTTTATCTAATGCTTTATCTTGCACAAAAGGAACTAATCACAATATGCGATATGTTCTTGATATGTACGCATACATTCAAGATAAAGACAAAGAATTAGATGAAACCGATGTTTTAGTTGCGCAAATATTGCCGGAATTGGAGCTGAAAATATGACAAAAGATTATAAAAAAGAGTTTATAAGTTGCCTGCAAAGCATTGAATATGGCAGGAATAGTTATGATGTGTTTCAAGATTTTCTGACATTATCAACATTATCATTTCATAATGTCATTGCCAAAGATGAAAAAGTCGAAAAAGAATATCTCTCGATTATAAAAAAATACAAGAATTATAAAAAATTTCCCGAATTGCTTGTAATAACTACATTAGCATTAGAACAAAAAACGCAGGATTTTTTAGGGGATATTTTTATGTCAGCAGGATTCGGAAATGTTCGTGGTGGACAGTTTTTTACTCCGTATCATCTGTCAAAAATGATGTCTGAAATGGTAATAGGGGATAATTTCAAAGAACAAATAGAAAAAGACGGATATTTTACTTTGTCAGAACCTTGTTGCGGAGCAGGCGGAATGATTATTGCCACTTCGGAAGTTATGCTTGAAAAAGGTTTTAATCCTCAAAAACAAATGAGATTCATCGGCATTGATATTGACCTTAAATGTTGCCAAATGGCATATATTCAGACATCATTGCTTGGTTTACGTGGACAAATATATCACGGAAACACAATATCAATGGAAATGTGGAAAAAGTTTATAACACCAATGTCAATATTGCCATTGGCTGCATAAATAAAAACAACAGTAATACAAATAAAAAGCACTTGTCCAAAACTGACAGGTGCTTTTTTAGAAAGGAACAAAAATGATTTGTAAAAATTGCGGGCAAATGGTTTTGCCAAAAGATGGGCATATCATCGAAGACGAATTTTATTGTGATGATTGCACTGTAAAATGTATTGAATGTGGCGAGTACATTCTAAAAGATGAAGCTATTGAAATAAACAATGGCGATTATATTTGTGAATTTTGTAAAGAAGATAATTATTACTCCTGCGACCATTGTGGCGAAATTTTTCACCGAGATGATTTAACTTGGATAGAAGATAAACAAATGTATGTTTGTGGTGATTGTCTTGAAGATAATTATCACAAATGCGAATGCTGTAATAAATATTATTCGGCAAATAATTGTTATGAAACCTACGACAATAATTGGGTATGTAACGACTGTTATGATAATAGTTATAGGACTTGTGAAGATTGTGGTTTAGCCGTACACGATAATGATTACTATTACAACGAAGATGAGGGATGTAGTTATTGTCCAAATTGTGAAGGTAATCATCAATCCTCTATCTACGGTTATCACGATTATGAGTGCTTCCATAAAAAACAAGTTTACGGTGAAACAGGCACAAAAGAATTTTTCGGTCTTGAAATAGAAGTATCGGGCGATTCTGATTATGCAGATGAATTTTTGGATATAGTGTCTGATGTTGTTTTAATGCATGATAGCTCTATTGATGGTGGTGGTTTTGAAATTGTAACAGAGCCAATGACAAGAGGTTATATTGCAGAAAAATTCTTACCAAATATTGAAAAAGGAATGAAGTTCTTAAATGATGTAGGTTTTAGAGGACATAACAGAGGTGGAATACACATACACGTTTCACAGGAAGTATTTTCTAAAAATATGTTATGCGTATTGAGAAATGTACTATACTCCGGTCTTGAAATAAATATGGAAGTTTGGAGAGCAATCACGCAACGACATCAATCTGAAATTGACAGTTGGTGTCGATATAAGGATGCAAGAAGTATAACTGAAATATTATCCGATGAAAAAGATTATCCCAAAATTGCTAATGATGGCAGATATACCGCATTAAATTATGACAGTAGAACCGGTACTTATGAATTTAGGATATTTAATTCAAATACACGAATCGAACGAATTAAGAAAAATATCCAAACAGTTTATTCGCTTGTAGATTACGCAAAATATAAAGAAGAAACTTATCATTCAGCAAATACAGGCGATTATATAGAATTTGTTAAAAAGAACAGCATCTTTTATCCAGACCTACATAAATTTATGTATGAAATGGCTATTGTACAGAGATTTGAAGAAGAATTGGAGGCTGCATAATGTGTATAGCAATAGTTAAGCCTCAAGGCATAGAAATAAGTGATGAATATTTAGAAAATTGTTTTGACAACAACAATGACGGTGCAGGAATAGCCTATGCAAAAAACGGAAAACTTTATATTGTAAAAGGAATATTTGATAAAAAACAATTTATTCAAGAAGTAAGAAAAGCCGAAACAGTTGCACAAGGTTCTATGCTCATACATTGCAGAATTGGAACTTCCGGTCTAAAAGATAAAAATAATTGCCACCCTCATATTGTAAATGACGATTTAGTTATGATACATAATGGGATTTTAGATATAGAAGTTCCTCAAAAGAGCAAAGTATCTGATACGGTAATTTTTATAGAAACATATTTGAAAGAATTATCAAAGGATTTTGTAAAAAGTGAACCTATTATGCATCTTATCGAAAAAGCAATAGGCGATAGAAATAAATTTGCTTTCTTAAACAATAAGGGTGAAGCATTTATTTGCAACGCAAACTTAGGAATTGTCGAAAATGGTATTTGGTATTCAAATGATACATATAGCTATAATTGGAGCAAATATGATGATTTTTTCGACCATACTCCAAAAGAAGAAGCCGAGGTTTATGGCTACTTTGAGGAGTTAATAGATTTTCTTGAAAATGATGAACTTGAAATGCTTGGTGATTATCCTTTGATAAATAAACAAAAATGGTCGTTTGAACCCTACAATGATAAAAAATATAAAAAAGCGGATTTGTATATACCACTTTTTGAATTTTCTAATGACTTATATTATTTCTACATAGAAAAATATAACAAACTGATGGACATTCAAGGATTGCGAAGCGCATAAAGGATAAAGTAAATGCAACAATTAAAATTAATATTTAATCAAAGTTCTGCACCGGAAGAATACGACTATGCAAATCTTTATGAACATTCGTACATAAAAGACAAAAATGACAGGATTTTATACGGCAGCGGATATGGTGGGGCAAAAACTCTAACTTTTTATAATGATAAAAATACAGGTGAAATGTGGTCGAGAATTGAAGGTGCTGATATAGAATTTGTCAATTTTGAAGAAGCCTATTATTTTATTCTGACAAATAAAATCAGAGTTTATAATATCTCGCAAGGTTCTTGGCAAAAAGAAATAAAAGAATATGAAAGGAAAAATAAATGATAAATAAGGTAATTACAAGTTTGCAAAACGCTGACAATATGTAAGAAATTAATCTTATCACGGGATTAGATATGCTCAATACTGATAATTGGGTAGATTTATCAACATTTGAAGAAAATCCGCAACTAAAAAAATATGTCGAAGATTATGAGTTTGATAGTTTGCAAAACGGTGAAGCGGATTTCATAGCGTTTAGATCTGATTGGTAAGGAATATAATATGGCAAAAGAAAAAATAAAATTAACAGAAATATTGAACGATTTAGACTTTCAATATGTAATCAATAAAGATAATAGTTTGTCTTTGAGAGATTTGCAAAATGCAAATTTGGGAAATATAGAAAGCGAAACTTTTATAGTAAATAATGATATAGCAAATTTACTTATAGATAGACTTGATAGTTATATTTATGATTTCTATATAAACGGTTATCTTGATACTTTACGGCACGAATGTCAAGAAGATGTCAAAGGTTCAAACTTTGATGATATTTTAGAAAAAATGAAAATGCACCCCGATATATTTGAAGGGTGCATTGATTTAATGGAAGCCTTCGCAAATCCAAGTTTATTTGATGTTTCGGACATTATTGAAAGCAGCAAAATAACAAAAAAATGTTTCAGATGCGGACAGAGATTATTAAAATCAGAATTATCAAATTACACATATTTTTGTCC
>CANQLG010000027.1 GCA_947624645.1 Candidatus Gastranaerophilales bacterium | reverse complement strand
AATTCATCTCTTATTTCTTTTATGCACTTTTTATATTTTTTATATTTTTTACATTCCTGCTCTTTGCGTTTGAGTTGCTTATCCTTAATTTTGCAATATTCAATCGCTTTTACAAGACATTTATTAAAGGGAACATCGGAACATTTACAATCATTTTCGACACACCAATCAGTGTCTATTGGAATATCCCAATTATTTTCTTCTCTATAAGATTGAAAATAATCGCATTTGTTTTCATTAATTATTATTGGTTCTGTCATTCCTCGCACTCGCTTTCTTTTAGATATTGCTTTACATATTCTAAACATTTTCTTTTATTACATTTTGTTTTATAAAATTGGTAATGACTACAATTTGAGCATTTTCCACCTATCCCAACTATCCATAAAGCAAAACAATCAATATCCATTTCTTTTATTTTCTCAAAATTTGTTTTACTCATATCTGCTCCTTGTAAAATACTAAAAAATAAGTGTTATTATTTTTATGAAAAATTATTGGTTTAACTTCTGTACAATCAAGTATTTGTTTTAAAGTTATATCTCTTGTCGCCCATTTAAAAATCAATGTTCCGCAAGGTTTCAAAACTCTCATACATTCTTCAAAACCTTTTTTAATATCTACGGGCCACGATTTTTCTAATTTTCCATATTTTTTACAAAGCCAGCTATTTTGGCCGACTTTCAATAAATGCGGTGGGTCGAAAATTACTAAATTAAAAGAATTATCTTCAAAGGGCATATTTTTAAAGTCTGCAATGATGTCGGGGGCAACTACTAACTTCCGGCCGTCGCATAAGGTGTCCTCAAGTTTACGATTATCCATATACAGAACATTTGGATTATTTTTATCGAAATAAAACATTCGACTTCCACAACAAGCATCAAGAATTGGTTTATTCATACTTCCACTCTGCCTCTCTGATTGCCTTAGTAAAACTTTTATATCCCATAAAATAGTAATTTTTATCCTCATCTAAAGATTTTAATATTGCCTCTAAAAATTCTTCTCTATTATCCCATTTATACTCATTTATAAAAGATATATAGGATACAACAGATGATGTATGGTCATACTCACCATTTGCATTATTAAATTTAATCGGCAATTCAATCAATTTGCAAAAATTTTCAGGCTCAAAAAAATCAACATTGTCTTTTATTCCGCATATCTCGCAGATTTGTTTACTTAAATTTTTTGTCATAATTTTTTCACCTCGTTTTGTAATTTACCTTTAAGCCAGAAAAATTTATCAGTTTTTAAATTTATTACCTCAGAAGTAAGTCTTTTTAGAAAAATTGACATACCTTTTTTGCTTATTTGTTTAGTGTGTATGTGCATAGGTGTTCTGCGGCATCTTATACTTCCCCAATCGCCGTTATCTTCCCAAACAAATAAACCATACCTTATATTCATTTTGTCTATTTCTTTTAAAGCCCATTCTTCCATATCTAACGGAACGCAAAAAGAAAACTTGTTTGGCATTTCATATAAATCGCCTGAGGCTTGGAAATGCTTATCGGGATTAGCAAAGCTATCGTGTTTCCACTTTTTATGCCTCAATTCATTTTTGAAATCATTTTTGCTGATTTTTATTTCAACTTCGTATAGTTTTCCATTCTTTAAACCTGAAACATCAGCATTCCACACACCCTCTGTGCAAACCGCATCAAATTGTTGATGAAATCGTAAAAAATACATTAATGCAAGTTTTATTTTGACCGATGTTTGAATTGGTATTGATATTATATCTGTTTCGACTGGCATCTTTTTTCCTCTGCTTGTTTTGAAAATAAACAAATTTTGCAAATTTGTTTATTTAAATTCAATTTTTTACTTAGTTCGTTTGTCATTTTTACCTGCTTGTTTGAGATTAAAAAAAAGAGGGCATTATAAAATGGAGGAGATCGCCCTCATGAAATCAGTAATCAGTCATCTTGCTGATTATCGTTTTCCCCATTCCTCTCTGAACTTTTTTGTTCTGCTTCAATTTTCTTTAATCCTTGAAGTGCTTTTTCGTAATCACAATCTTTAATATGAATATTGCCGAGATAGACAGTATCATTTAACACTTGTAAATTTGCAGGGTATTGAAGTTGCATTTCGCCTTCAGGATCTACTGAACTTGAAAAGGCGAATTTACCTTTTTTCGTTTTCTTTATTAAATAATAAACTTCTTGATCGTCTTCTTGATATTTATAAATATCACCGACACATATCATTGAATCACCTCTTTTAAAGCCAGTCGGTTCTGTTTTTAATTCTTGATTAATAAGGTTATCAAACAATCCGCATTGATAATTGCTTATTTTTTCGTTTACTTCTTTGAGTTCTTCTTTTTTCTTATTTAATAATGTTGATTGTTTTGCGATAAAATCTTGCGTGCCTTTGATTGAATCAACTTCTTTAATATTTGCTTTTAATGTTTGCCACGATTCCATATTGACGTTTTCAATCATTTGACTTTTCAAGTCTTCAAGTATGATTTCAAAAGTTGTTTCCGAACTTGCGTCAACAATTTTTTGTAATCTGTCAATGTCTTCTTGAATAAGTTTTGCTTTTTCGATTAATTGTTCTTTGGTTTCTTTTTCACTCATTTTCTTTTTCCTCGCTTTCCTTGTTTGTTAGTTCTATTGGTTGAAAAATTATTTCTGTTATGCCGGTTTCGTTGATTGTGTATTTGTAGCCTTCATAAATGAAATTGTTTGCTTGGTTTTTGCAATAAATACAAAAATAAGGGTTTGTTGAAGGGTGTCCGCACTTCGGGCATTTATATATTTTTGTCGGAAATTTATTATTAAATTCTCGCTGCGTCTTAAATGTTTCATGAATCATTCGTCTTTTCTTGAATTATCCAAACGTATATGGAATATCAATTTTGTGTAAATCAAAACAAATAAAACAATTGTTTTTCTTTATCCCTTCCATGACTACAAGCTGCCCCTTTGCAATCGTTTGGATATGCCCCCAAAAAACGCAGGAAATTTGTTTTTTTGTTTTAATCTCTATAATGTCAAAGCTAGTTTTATATTTTTGAGTAGAACAAATTTCTGTTTTACTATCCTCGACAAGATGTCCTTGCAAAACCGGATATCGTTTCTTCTCTTTATAGTGCCTTTTTCGCCTTCTTGCCATTAACACACTCCTTCTACTTGGTTGCTCGCATTAAACGGGTCTGCAAACGAAAACTCATCGTTTCCGTTTTCCGCCCTCTGCTCGCAATCCGCAAAACAGCTCAAATCAACATCATCAAAAGAAATTAAATTACTTACTTTTGTTAATATTGCTGGATAGTTTCCTTTGTCATACTCGCTTTTTATAAATAACAATTCGTATTTATGTATCAGATATTTGTTATAAAATTCTTCATCGGTTAATTCATACATCGGGTTTTCAAGGTGTTGGTGCATAATTTTCGGAATTAAAATCAAGCACATATTCAGTCCGCGTTCAATGTACCAATTTTTATTTTTTTCAAAATTAGTGAATTTTATTACGTGATGAAGTTCAAAAGAACAATGATCATAACATTTTGTATTTTCAATCCAATCGGCAGGTTTTATTGCCGGTGTTTTTTGATTACCGTAAATATCTTGGTTTAATTCAAGATAATATATTCTGCCTTGATATTTTTGAATTTCCTCATTCATTATCTTTTTTAGTGCCGACATACTCGATAACCTCTTTATCTGTTATGTTGAATTTATTTAGCAACATCGTTCGCATTGTTGGCAATACATATGCTTTTGAGCAATGAAAACTTAAATATTGGTTCGAATAAAATTCTTTTATAAATTCAACCGCTTCTTCTCGCGTTTGAATTTTTGACATTTTAATTTCTATTTCGGTTGGCTCTTGTCTTTTTGCTTTCGCTTCAGCTTCTTTTCTTTGTTTTTCTTTAATCTCTTTTTCAGTCGGCTTGTGTTTTAATTTGCCAAATTCGCCATTCAAAAGACGTGCAAGATTGTTTTTCGTTAAAAGCCAGTTTGCACAAGGTTTAAAATTTGTGCTTGTATCGAATTTCAAGCAATAAAGCGTGTACAAAATATCTCGCAATTTCCCTCTTAAATCGGGAATTTTTTCATTGTATTTTTTTAGTGATTCAATTTCTGAAGGTTCAAGAATTGGTTCTTCTTCAAAAAATTCGACATATGCTTTATTAAATGCTGACAATAACCAACGAACCTCAGCTGAACTCTTATTTTTATCTGATTTTTCAGCTAATTTATTTAGGTTTTTTAAAATTCTGTCTGAAACAATAAAACCGTTTTCATCAATTCTAAACAAATTAAATTTTTCGATTATTAAACGGACAAATTCTTCGTCTGCTCTTAATTCATCCGCTAAAATCGGAATTTCATCTTCAGTTAATTCGTTACGGTGCAGATACTGAACAATTTCCCAAAATAAACCAAAACTAGCATGAAAAAAATTATTTTTGATAAAGTCAAGTGAAAAATCTTCAATATGTTTTCTGAAATAATAAAACATCTTAACGATTTTTTCGTCCTTATCCGAAAAAATATCATGCGAAAAATAAAGTTGTTTTAATTTATCTTCTTTCATTATTTAAACCTATAAAATTCATCTAGCACACCGTTTGCATAATCTGCTAACATCATTGCAGTTGCTCTTGGTTCCGCTTGTTTTGGAGTAGTTAAATAATTGTCTTCTTTCAAAATTGCCATAATTGCTTTTGGAAGATAATATGTTTCGAAAACAATTTGCGAATTTGTTTCTTTAATTGCATAAACCTTACTTTCAAATTCTTCCGTTAATTGTTCGTTCTCAAAAGAATTTAATAATGGGAACTTGCGTAAAAAATTTAAAACTTTCCTTTTAGACTGCCGCAGAAATGGAAGTGGTGAGCTTTCATTTCGAGATACGGTTCTACAGAAACTCTTTTTTTTCATCTCTTAAATTCCTTGATTTTATGATTCTTTTAATTTTTCTTGTAAAATTTTTACAATAAGCTCGCTTCGTGAAATTTGTTCGTTAGAAGCAATTTCATCAATTTTGAACAGTAAATCCAACGAAATAGAAACACTAACTGAAATTTTGTTTTTTGGAAGTTTTGTCATTTTGTTTTACCTCTTTCTTTCTTAAATTTTTCGTAACAAAACCACACGAATATAACGGTCAATTTTTGCCGTTTTCGTGTCTTTATGGTATTAGTTAGTTAATAGACAAGTAACTTAATAACTTAACTAACAAAATAAATAGTACACCAAACACTAAACTTATGTCAAGTAATTGGTGAACATTTTACAAAACTTCATACAAAAGGTGTAGAAAAATGGATACAATAGGTCAAAGAGTCAAGGCTGTTAGGCAAGAACTAAAATTATCACAAGAACAATTTGGTCAAATTTTCAATGCGGGAAAGTCATATATCAGTGCAGTTGAAAATGATAAAAGCAAGTTGAGTGTTGATAATTTAGTTAAGTTATTACTGAACTATGATGTGAACATCAATTATATTCTTGGTGGGAAAGGTGAAATGTATATAAATCAACAACCCTCTTTAAATAATGATGAACTGGAACAGAAGGTTGTTGAAGTAATGAAAAAATACGGAGTTATCGAGAAATGATCTTTACCAATTCTTCAAAAAGTTTAAATGCTTTTTCGTTTCCGTATGTCTTAATAAGTGCGTTTAAAACAGCTTTTAGAAGATTTTTAACAGACATAACTTACTCCTTTCTATATGTAGAAAGGTGAAATAAGGAAAGGAATAACAGAATGGAATTTATTTTAAAGTTTATTATCGGGTTTATTTTAATGCTGATCTTAGTAGCAATAAGCAGTATTCCTATATTTATTATCGGACATTTTAAAAAGAAATATTCAAAAGGAATGGCTTGGTTTTTGACTATTTTATGTATTTCAATATACATAATTTTAAAAGTAATATGTCAAGAATATGACATACTTGATAAAAGCAGTCATACGGTGCCTGTTGTTGCAATGTTTTTAATTTATGGAATTTCAAATATTTTTGTAGAACGCAAAGTTTAATAAAAAAATAAAATACTTGGTTGATAAATATTTGGAAAAATTGGATAATGCTTTATGAAATATTTTTTAATTTTTTGTTCACTGCTGCTTTTGATTACTACTTTTGTTGATTTACATATCGGTTATGGATATTATCAAATATTGCGTTGGTGCGTTTGTGTTTTTTCTGTTCTTGTGGCAATTAATTTAAAGGATAAAAATATAACTTTATTTGTTTTATTTTGTATAATTGCAGTTTTATTTAATCCGATTGCTCCTATTTATCTTGATAAAAATTTATGGAAAATATTAGACGGAATAACAGGTATATTCTTGCTTTGGTGCTTATTTAACAAAAAAATAAAATAAACTTATACGTATGTATTTTTATTTTTTATGCGAACGCAATGCAAACGCATTACAACAAAAAATGCAAACGCATTACAACAAAAAATGCAAACGCATTACAACAAAAAATGCAAACGCATTACAACAAAAAATGCAAACGCAATGCTATTAAATTAAATTAAATGAAAGAAGATTAAATTAAATAAAAAAATATACTATACAGTATATTTTTTCTTAAAGCAAAAAAAGAAATTTCTTTTTCTTTTTTTTTATTTATTTAATAGACTAAAAACCAATAATATCAACAAAATAAAAAAGTTTTGTAACAAAATGTAAACTTCAATTTTTTTCAATAATAATGCAAGTTTAAAACTAAATTTTAAAAAATTAATTAATTACTTAACAAGACTTTTGAAAAAAAATCTTTTAATTTTGAAAATGTAATTTGAACAAACAACTGAAGTAACACAATGCAAAGTGTTTGCTTTGTCGTGGGAACGGTGAAAAAGTGTTGATGTTCGCTAAATTACAGGGGTTATAGTGAGAATTTTTTAATGATAATTGTTCAGGGATCACGCAAAATTAAACATAAAATCGTTTGGTTTCTTGCAGATTTAAACGATTTTTCCGAAAGAAAATTGTATATTTTTGAATTTTTTGTTTTTGATAGCAATTTAAAGCAATACAAAATGAAAAATGTTGCTATTCTTTTTGAAAAAAATAAGTTTACAAATCAAGTTTTTCAACAAAGATTTAAAGGTGCAAACGCAGTTAATGTTATCGAACGCGAAAAAATTCGTTTATTGTACACTTCCGATGATATTAAAATTTCAAAAAAAGGTAAACCTTGCGGTTGGACTTATGGCGATAATGTTGAAATTCATAATAAAAAAGGTCAAGTAATTAAAATTAAGCAAAAAAGATGTGATTATTTCGGACAAAAAGAAACAATTAATGTGATTAGTTGCTGATTCTTCTTGTTCTCACTTAGAGGGTGCCTTGCACACCCTCTAACTCCTTTTAACTTACGTTTATTCTTGCCTGCATTTGAGCAGTATGCAGGCTTTTTTTGAAAGGTATTAAAATGGAATTACCAAAATTAGCAGATAAACAACAAAAATTTGTCTTATTTTATGTTACGAACGGCAATAATGCAAGTGAAGCATATCGTAAAAGTTATGACTGCTCTAATATGTCCAAAGAATCGGTTAATGTCGAAGCAAGCAAACTGTTAAAAAACCCTAAGGTTTCCCTATGGTTAGATGTGGCAAAAACAAATGTTCAAGAAGTTTTCAAAGATGAAATTAAATATTCTGCTAAAGATTGTTTTGATGAGCTTGCAGAAGTTCAAGCAAGAGCCAAAAAAGATAAAGGCAACTATACGCAAGAAATTAAAGCGATTGAATTAAAAGGAAAACTTGCAGGGCATTTTGTTGATAAACATCAAGTTACTGGCGGTGGTCTTGCTGAAGTTCTTGACCAATTAAAGTAGCGGATTGTGAGCAGAGAGTGCAGGGCTTGCGTTGAGCAAGACCGCAACTCGTTTAACGCGAACAACCAAGAGGGTGTTTATGGAAAATGAAATTGATATTGCTAAACTTCAAAGATTAAAAGATGATTTGCCTTATTTTGCAAGTAATTTCTTGATTATAAAAACAAAAAATGAAGGTCATATTCGTTTTAATTTTTCGAATATTCAAGCAGACGCACACAGACGGATTGAAACACGCAAAAAACAAGGTAAACCTTGTAAAATAATTTTCTTAAAATCTCGGCAGGTCGGTATGTCAACTTATACCGAAGCAAGATATTTTTCAAAGATTTTATTTAATCGTGCGAAAAATGCTTTCGTTCTTGCTGATAAATCAGATTCCGCTCGTAATATTTTTCAAATGACAAAAAGATATTATGACAATGTGCCTGACGGTTTGAAAATACCGTTGTTAAAAGATAGTACCGAAGAACTTGCACTTTCAACCGATTCAAGTTTTCGCGTTGGTACTGCCGGTAGTAAATCAGTTGGTCGTTCAATGACAATAAACTATTTTCATGGCAGTGAAGTTGCATTTTGGTCAAACGCAAACGATATTGTTTCAGGTATGCTTCAGACAATTCCCGACAATAACGAATCGGAATTAATTCTTGAATCTACCGCAAACGGAACTTCAGGCGATGGTGCATATTTCTATAACATGGTTCAGTCAGGTCTTGATGATAAATCTGATTTTATGACATTGTTTTATGCGTGGTATCAGCAACATGAATATAGACGCAAAATCGTTGAGCCTATAAAATGGACTGATGAAGAACTTGAACTGAAAGCACTTTACAATCTTGATGATGAACAACTTGCATGGAGACGTGCAAAATTGCTTTCGGACTTTAAAGGTCGCGAACATTTATTCAAACAAGAATACCCTTCTTCAATTCAAGAAGCATTTATAACAACATCTAATGCTTTAATTCCTTTGAATTATATCGAAATAGCAAGAAAAAACAGGGGATTAAATTCAGGCGGTTTGCCTATTATTATCGGCATTGACCCTGCAAGAAGTTCAGACAGAACAATTATTACAATAAGACAGGGAAGAATAATTCATAAGTTTTACAGATTTGATAAAATGGATAATGTTCGTCTTGCCGGTATTGTAATGAGATTAATTCAGTCAATTAATCCGCAAAGAGTTTTTATTGATTATGGTCATGGTACCGGAGTTTATGACATCTTAGTTTCGCAAGGTGTCGGTTCGATTTTGGAACTCGTACAATTCGGCTCATCTGCTTATGATAGTAACAAATATGCAAACAGACGTGCTGAAATGTTTGACAAAATGCGTGATTGGTTCATGCAAGACGGCGGTGTTTTCATTAAAGACCAAGAATTTATTGAAGAATTTGTTCGTGATATTTCAATTATTCCCGATTTAAAAGTTTCTGACAGTAACGGCAGGTATGCTTTAGAGAAAAAAGAAAATATTGTTAAAGGTACAGAAATTCATTCAACGGACTTTGCAGATTCTCTCGCATTAACTTTTGCTTCGCCTGTCAGCTATTCGCCAAAAGGTATGAACTTTAATAATCAAATTCAAACAGTAAATAAAAATTGGCAACAAAGAGTATAACGAAAGGAGTAAAAATGTTTCCATTATTAGCTTTAGCCGCACTTGCAGGAACCGCTTTCGGTGCTTATCAATACGGAAAAAATAAACAGTCATCAAAAAATCAAAGTGTTAATTCTTCATTGAATACAACTAATACAAGCGATTCAAATTCAACGGCAAAAAATGTAAATACCTATAACTATTACACGAATGAATCAGAAAACGGTAATACACTTTTTAATTCGCAAAAGAAAACAAAAAGAACTTTGTTCGGTGGCGAAACCGTTTAAAAACAGAATAATTTCTTACTGAAATCTACTCAATAGCGGTGCGAGTATAAATATCCGCTTTTTACAATTTAATTATGAAAGGAAGTAAAAAAATGGGATTTTTTTCTAAACCAAAAGTACAAGCACAACCTGTTGTAACTGAAGCAACACAAGAAAAAGAATCTGCTGCAAAAAAGGCAAGATTACTTGAAACACAAGGCGGAAACAAAGGTGCTGAATTATCAGGCAATCAAGGTCAATCAGTTCGTAGGATATTCGGATAATGTATGCTGAAAAATTTAATAATCAATGTAATGATGTAATTCATGTTATAGAAAATCTTAGCCACTCAACTGCGGTAGAAATGGTAGGAATATTCGGTTATCCGTATGAAAATATACTATATCAAGCTATTTTGCAAAACAAAACGGAATCATATGTTATCAAGTTAAAAAAGACAAATGAAGCCGTTGGACTATTCGGTTTAACCGCTCAAAATCTAAATAAAAAATCTGCCGGAATATATCTTTTAACCACTGATAATTTAAAAAAAGGCAACATTATAACATTTTTAAAAGAAGCTAAAAAACAAGTTGATGTATGGACTGATAAATATGATTTATTAATGGATACTTGTTTTAAAGAAAATAAAACAATAGTAAAATGGCTTACTTTATTAGGTTTTAAACCTTCACAATATCAAGATGATAATCTTCAGCTTTATTTTAAAGGTGATTTGAGCCTGTATGAGCCTATGTAATTAAAAGGAAAATAAAATTGGATACAATAGATTTAACAGAAAAAGAAGAAAAACTTGTTGTTGACAGATATAAAGAATTGAAAGAGGAACGGACAAGATATATCAGCCTTTGGCAAGATGTGCAAGATTATGTTTCAATTACAAATGAAGTCAATTCTGAATTTGATAAAACAAGAGAACCGAATAAACAAAAAGATATTTTCATTAATGACCCGACTGCTTTTACTTCGGTATATCAAGCAGGCGATTATTTGGCAGGTATTTTATGGAGTAATAATGCGGTTACTCTTGAACCTTCCGAATATATAAAAGATAAAGCACAAGGTGCAGATTTATCAAAATTTTATAAGAAAGCAACTCATGTTTTTCTTAAACAAATGAATGCAACTGACGCAGGTTTTCAGTCAATTTTAAAATCTTATTGTTATGAACAGTTTAGTTTTGGAACTTCGGGAATCGGAACTTTTAAATCTAAAGAATTTGAAAACGGTCAATCTGAATGCTGCCTTACTTTTAAACCTTTCGGAGTTTGGAACACTTGCATTGATGAAGGTGTGAATAACAAAATTGATGTTGTTTATACGGTGTATAATTGGAGATTAAATCAAATAGTTGAAGAATTTTGTACTGAAGAAGGAAAATTCAAAGAAGAACTTCTTAAACAAATGCCTGAACAAATTCAAAGAGCAGTTGAAGGCAATAATTTTAACAGAAGATTTAAGCTGATATATGGTATTTTACCGAATAATAATTTTCTCATGGGTAAATACGGTAAGAACGGTGCGAAGTTTAAAGGTTACTGGTTTTTTGAAGACGGCGGTAATAAAATTTTCAAAGTTGATTATTTTGAAAAAATGCCTATTGCAATTTGCAGAGCGATTCGCGTAAATAATCAAATATATGGCGAATCTTCAGGAACTCTCGCAATTTCATCAATAAAAATGTTAAATCATATCAAAGGCGATACGGTTGATAACATTGAAAAAACAACAGACGCACCTCTCGGTGTTTTATCAGGTGCTTTGGTAACAGGTAATGTTTTAAACAGATCGGCAGGTAGCGTAACTCAATTTAACCCGAAAGGAATCGGAAATTCTCAACCGATATTTCCTATATCACAAGCAGGCGATATTTCCGCAGTCGTAAACTTTTTAATTCCCGAACTTAAAAAAGATATTGTTAATATTTTCAAAATTGACCAACTTCTTGATTTTAATAATCAAACACAAATGACCGCAACGGAATCAAGCTATCGAATGTCAATAAGAGGTAAATCAATTAATGGTCTTTTAACACAAGAAAAAACCGAAATGATTGAACCTACTTGTCATAGAGCAATATCAATAATACTTCAATGCGATTTATTCGGTATGACTTTGGAAAAAGTAAAAGAGTTGCCCGAAAATACACAAGAAGAAATTGCATATAAACAAAAGTTATTGCAAGAAGATGATTATATTCCCGAAGTAATATCAGACGCGATTAAAAACGGTAAGATTTGGTATGAACTTAAATTCAACGGTGAACTTGAAAAATTGAGCAACTCGGAAGTGTACGAAGCAATCGGAAGATTTTTACAGTATCTTAATGCGATTTTGCAAATTAAACCTGAATTAATTCATGCAATAAATGCTTATGAATTTCTTGATTTGCTTAAATCGGTTTCAAATTTAGTTAATGATAACCTGATTAAAAATAAGTACGAATACGAAGAACTTTTAAAAGCTATGGAAGAAGAACAGGCAAGACAACAAGAACAACAAAATATGCTTGTTCAATCTCAAACGGCTAAAAATATGGCTTCGGCAGGCAAAGAAGGGGCAATCGCAAATGAACACACATTCTAAAGTAGATGAACTTATTGAAAAACAAAAATTAAAAGATGAAAAAGAAAAGAAAAAAATTGAAAATCTTAAACTTGCTTGCAAGGATATTTTTTCAACAACAAACGGAAAATTCTTTTTGAAATTTTTAAAAGGGCTTTGTTTATGGTCAGAACAGGATATTAATATTAATCCTGAAATTCTCATCTACAAAAAAGGCAGACGTGATATTTGGGCTTTGGTCAGAAATTTAATACCAAAAGAAACACTTGCTCAAATTGAAATATATGATGAAACAAATCTTGAAGAATAGGAGTAAAACATGGAAGAAAACAATTTTGAAAACAGTCAAGACCAAAACCTTGATAATCAACAAGGTGGCGGAACTCAAGAAACTTCATCTTCTGAATTTAAAATTCCTGAAGAATACCAACAAAAAGGTTGGGCTAAGTTTTTTGAAGGAAAATCAGGCGATGAATTGAAATCGGAATTTTTCCGAAGTTATGACAATTCTCAATCTTTAATCGGCAAAAAAGTTGAAGATTATATTGCCGAAACTGATTTAAAAAGTTTGGATAATTACGAACAAATCAAAGAAAAATTATCAAAACAAATTATTTCGCAACCTTCAATTCCGCAAAATGCCGGTGAATATGATTTTAATGATATTCTCAAAGACGAAAACGGAAATCTAAAATTTGAATATCCGCAAGATGTATTTGATACCTTTGGCGAAACTTTTAAAAATTTAAACATCACAAAAGAACAAGGTCAAGGAATTTTAAAAGCATATACCGATTTTGAAGTTGAACAATTCAATAAATACACAAATGCTGAAGAATTAGAAGCTAACTTGAAAGATATGTTCAACGAAACAACACAGACGAAAAGTCCTGAAAGAGTCAAGGTTGAAACTCTTTTAAAAGAATTTATTCCGAAAGAAGATCAAGAATTTTTACAAAAAACCGCACCGAATTATACAGTCGAAATGTTTTATCGAGTTGCAAAAAACTTTGTTGATAAATTCGGTTATAAAGAAGGTACTTCAAATTCTGCAAACCCTGCAACAAAAATGAGAATGACAGACGCAGAAAAAGACGCGGAATATAACAGACTTTATCAGAAGTTAATGGACTTTGATAATAACCCGAATCAAAAAGTCGGTGAACGCGATGAAATCGTAAAACAAATGCGTAGAATATTTGAATAGTTACAATCTTAAAACAAAGAAAGGGAATAACAAAATGGCAATTTTTAAATACACAGTTGAGGGTATCTATGAAACAGATAAAGGTTCAGGCAAAGACTTTACACCTTTTAAATTTGAAATAGATTTACCAAGATTTGAAGGTGCTGAAAACGGTGCAGGTACACATATTTTGCGTAGGTTCTTACCTCTGCTTATTAAACAACAAAAGAACAAACCGCTTTTATCAAAAATCAAATCATGGTACATAAGCGATATTTCCAAAATAAGTGATGAATTTTTAGTCGTTGGCAAAGACATTAAAGAAATGTCCGAAGACCATATTCAAAAATTAGCTTGCTTATATGATTTGTTTGAAGTACCGCTTCCGCTGACAACTTCAATAACAAACCTTCGCGAAAAAGCCGCACAAGCATATATGAAAGAAGTTTTAAAAGTAAAAATGGAAACTAACGCAGATAAAGCAAAATTAAGTTGCTTTAAGCTGCAAACGAACGGTTCTTATAAATTTGTATTCGGTGATGAAAAATACATTGTTGAACTTGTTCATGTTTCAAAACCAAAATCGGAAGTTAAAAAGATGACTTTCAGCGAACTGATGAAACAAGCACAAGAAGCTAATCAGAATATCGTTCCCGAAAACGGTATTATTTCAGTTGTTGAAAAAGTCGGAAATGATAATTCCGATAATGACGGTAAAGGTCAACCTGAAGGAAATTCAGGTTTTCCGTCTGCAAATGACCTTATCAATAATTAAGTTTAAACAAGCATAACGCATTTAAACTTAATAAATTACTTTCAAAGAGAATCTGAATATCAGGCAATTTCTGAAGAAGTAATCGGTATTACACAATGATTGCAAACTTCAGGATTGCCTGATTTTGTTTGCAGTCGCAAAAAATGAAAGGGAAGAAAAATGCCTATTATTACAAGTCCAAATTTAGACCACGCGTCTTTGTTGCTCTTTGAAAAAAACTTTGAAAGATTGGCTGCAAACAAAGACACAAAACTTTTAAACTGTCCTGCAATTAAACACATGGACATTAAAGGTATTTCAAACATTTCAAGAATTGAAGGGAACGAACTTGTCGATGTAACATCAAAAGGAAGAAACCCCGAAAAACAATATCTTGAAATCAGAAACGACAACAGAAAGTCAAAAGCTGAAAGATACACTGGAACATATTTAATTGATTCCTATGACAGAGCGGTAAAATTGATAACAGATCCGACTTCTGATTTGTTTCAAAATTTGAAAGAAGCAAGAAACAGATTAGTTGACCAATGTATCGTTAAAGCTGCGACAGGTTCGGTTGTTGTTGGTGCACCCGATGAAGCAGGTTCGGAATTGAGTGCTGAAGATGACGGTGTTGTTACCATAGACGGAACTTCAACATTTGATTATATAACTTGCATTTCACCTGCTATAACTCAATTTAAAAACAGTTATATTGACACAAACGGTGTAACACTTGCAATATCTGCCGTTGAAGAAGAAGCATTGCGTAATGATGATAAATACATGAATGCGTTATATTCTTCTAACAATACAGTAGATAGAGGAACAATAACCAATGCTTCAGGTTTCAATGTCGTTACTTTTGCCGGTAACAGACAGGGTGCAAAAAAAGTTGATTTACCTATTTTGCCCGAATCTGAAGAAAACAAAAGGTCGAATGTTTTAATGGCTCCGAAATCAATCGCTTTTGCAACGGAAATCGGAAGATTAGATTGCGAACGTTCACCGAAACATGTTAATTCGTGGGAAGTTACCATTGAAGTTTACTTCAAAGCAGTCAGACTTCAAGGTTCAAAAATTATCATCATTGAATCAACAATGTAATATCAAAAAGCAGTTCTGCATAACTTGCAGGACTGCTTTTTTCTGTAAAAAAAGGATTAAAAAAATGATTACTTCAAATGTTGACATCTGCAATATGGCTCTTGATTATTGCAACATAAGGAATATTACTTCATTAGATGAAGAAACAAAAGCAAGTAAAAAATGTGCAATGTGGTATGATACGGTGCGAAGATCTTTACTTGTTAATTTGAATGCAAGTTTTTCAATTAATCGTGCAATCTTAGTGGAAGTCGCAGATTTTGTGCCTGTTTATGGCTATGAAAAAGCATATAAATTACCGCATGATTGTTTGCAAGTTCTTAATTTGGATAGTCCGATTCGCGATAAATATTATCAGATTGAAGGCAATTATTTATATTGCAATAACCACAATAAAATCGTAAAAATCAGATATATTTCAGATGTGAAAGAAGTTACAAAATTTGATAGCGAATTTTGCGATTTGTTCGCACTTCAATTAGCTGAAAAAATTTGTTTACCGCTTACCGAAGATGAACAAAAAACTTCATTAATTAAACAACTTGCAGAAAAAAAATATATTGAAACTTCTGCAAAATACGGTCGTGATAACAGAATGATTGTTATAAACGAACCAAAATACAGACAAGCAAAAGTATATTCAGAAATTCAGGACTTTAACTATCCTGCTAAGTAATATTATTTTAACTTCCGCCTGTGCAATTAAAATTGCTTCGTGTCTTCATTTCATTACGACACAACGGCGGTATAGAACGGTTACGGACAAAACGAAAACTCCACGTTTCCGTTTGTGTCCTTCACACACTGGAGGTTAAATGAGAACATCAATACCAAAAAATAATTTTTCTTCAGGTCAAACAGATAGAGATATTAAAGGTCGTTTCGATTTGCCTTTATATCAAAACGGTCATGAAATATCAAGGAATTTCTTTCATACAATTAAAGGCGATTGTTATTACAGAACAGGTTTTGAATTTCTTGATGAAATCGGGTATGCTGCACTTTATGAATTTAAGTTTAGTCAGGAACAAGCATATTTGCTCATATTCCGAACCGAATATATTGAATTTTGGTCATACAATGAAAATAACGAACTTGTACGCGTTCTTGATGATGAAGGCGAACCTTTAACTTTAATTCACCCATACGGAACGGAAATCTTTAATTTAAGTATGACGCAAAATTGCGATGTTCTTTATATCACACATACAGAAGGACATTACCCCGAATATCAACTGAAAAGAACCGCAAGCAATAAATTTGAATTAAATACAACAAAATATACTAATTCAGGCGATGCAAGTTTATCAAGCAATTCCGAAACAGAAAATCATGGTTATCCTTGTTCTTGTGCTTTTTACGAAAACCGTCTTAACAGATGTTCTTCCTCAAAATATCCGACATATTTATATGGCTCAAAAGGTGGCGATTACAATAATATTACGGTCGGAACTGGAACAAATGACGGTTATCAATTTGACCTTGCTGAAGCAAATTCAAAAGCACTATGGCTTATGTCAGGTGTAAACTCCTTGCTTGTAGGAACTGCCGAAGGAATATTGACAGTAAACGGCGGAAGTGTTTCTTCCGCTATTACGCCGGTTGATATTACCGCAAAACTATCATGCAGAGATGGTGTTTCAAAAGTCAGACCTATTCACAAAGATAATTATGTTTTCTTTGTTTCAAGCAATAAAAGAAAATTGTATATGTTTGAATATGATGTTCTTCTTGAACAGTTTAAATCGACTGATTTATCAAAAGGAAATTATGAAATCACAAAAGGCGGAATTAAAAAACTTGCAAATAAATTCGACAGATTCGGTTTAATTTTTGCATTGTGCGGAACAAAATTACTTTCAATTTGTTTTTCAAATGATGAAGCGGTAAACGCACAAAGCGAATTTATTACTAAAGGCGAATTTATTGATTTTTGCACAGTTACAAGACCTGACGGCGATTATGATTTATTTGCAAATATAAAAAGAGAAATTAACGGTATTACAAGATATTATCTTGAACGATTAACCGAATCAGTTGAATTTTCAAGATTTGAAGATTTTGTTTCCGAAATTCCCGAAAACACAAATGCAAAAGATATTCTTGAAATAAAGAAACAAGATAAATATGCGTATTACAGAAAAATTGCAGAAGAATTAAGAGAATGCAATTATCTTGATTGCTCAATGAAATATTCGGGACTTAAAAATTGTCAACTTGAATTTAAGGAAGTTGACGAAAAAAATATTATTGAAGTTCAAGAATATCAATTTACTGAAGCCGATATTGGAAAAAGAATTTGGATAAAAACGGTTACTGGTCGCGAATATGGTATTTTCGATATTGAAAAAATTATCAATGAAAATTCAGTCATTGTTAAATGCCTTTTAAAACCTTCAGTTAATATCGTTGATGAATGGTATTTATCGGCAACACATTTTGCAGGTCTTGAACATTTAGAAGGCGAAACCGTTGCGGTCGTTGGCAACGGTGGTTATATCGGCGATTTTGTCGTAAAAGACGGACAAGTTGATATATCGTCAGCGAATGTCAACAAAGTCGGTAGTGCTATTATCGGTCTTAAATATAAAGGAATTTTAAAATCTCCGAATTTAGGTCTGCAACTTCAAGGCACTCAAACTTTTACCAATATGAAAAATATTTACAAAATGGGATTAATGCTAAGCTATTCGGCAGGCGGAAAAGTCGGAAGCAATATGTATGATTTGTCAGATGTTCAAGATTTTAACCCTGAAGGATTGTTTGATGTTCCGCCATTACCAATGGACGAATATAAAGAAATTGAATATTCCGATGATTACGAAAAAGAAAAGCATTATTACATTATTCAGGATAGTCCGCTTCCGTTCCATATTACGGCTATTATTCCACATTATAAACATGTTTCAAGAACTTAACGTAATTTCTGACGGGTGAAGCCCCGTAAAGCGAGTATCGTGCGAAGTGAAAAAACCGCAAAAGCGGTTTTGAAACGAAGTCCGAGAAACGAGCGATTAAGAAATTACAAGACAAAGAAAGGATTATAAAAAATGGCATTACCACTTTTACCGATAATTTTAGCAGTTACCGCTCTTGGTTCGGGAATTGTTCAAGGTATTTCTTCAGCTAAAAATACAAAGAATGAAGCAAAAGCATTGCAACAACAAGCACAAGACCAAATCAACGAAAGGGCAAGACAGGCTAAAAAATTAATGTCACAACAAAAAACTTCGTTTTTAAAAAGCGGTGTTTATTTTGATTCGGGAAGTCCTTTAGCCGTTATAAATGAAACTTACGACACAATGAATCAAGATATAAATGCAATAACAAACGATTCAAATACTAAAATTAATAATTTAATGCGACAAGGAAAAACCGCGTTTTTCGGCTCGCTTATTGAAAGTGTAGCGAATGCAGGTATGGCTTATTTTATGGGCGGTGGCGATAGTAAGCTGCTTTCAAGTGCAGGACAAAAAATATCAAATTCACAAATCGGTACATCATTTCAGAATTGGTATAACGGATTGAGAGGGTGGAATAAAGGCGGTTTTGGTCAACTTCCCACAAATAACGGTTATACAAATTCAAATGTAAATAAAATTGTGTAGCGGATTTTGCGTAGGCTGACCGAGTGAAGCGAGGGAATGCCGAAGTATTGAGGACAAAAGCGAATGACAACGAAGTGTAATGAGCGACTTGTCCGAATGAAGCAATAATCCAAGACAGGAGTTAAACATGGCACATATTCAACAAGGCGACACAAGACAATATTTTTCAAATCATGAAGGCAATATTGATTTTTCTGGTCAAGTAGCAAATCTTTTAAATCAAGGTGTAAATGCCGGTGTTTCAGTTGCACAAAAGGCGAATGAATCAACTTTGGCAAATAATCAAATTGATTTATCGACAAAATTTCTTGCAAAGAACAATGAAATAAATACAAAATATCAAGCTGATCCGACCAATCCGCAAAGAGAAGTTGAATTACAACAAGCCTTTGAAACATTGTCTAATCAATATAAAATTAACCCAGTGTGTCAAAAACAGTGGGCGGATATAAAAAATAATGTTTATAACAGATACAAAACTTATAATGCAAAGTGGCAAGAAGAACAATTAAACACGAATGCAAAAATAAATCTTGAAAATGGTTACAAACAATTTGTAAATCAGGCTTCAATGCTTGGTTCAAACGGCGCAAGTGTCGAAGAAGTAAGGTTGCTATATGCCAACGGTATTGAAGCACTTAAAAACGGTGCAACTTCTCAACTCGGTGAAGTTATAGTTGGGAATGCTCTTAATAGTGCAACTCATGATTATATGGCAAGTTATATAAGCGGTTTAATTGAAAATAATCCTGCCCTTGCAATTAAAATGCTTGATGATGAAAGTCTTCGTAATGATATTGGCGATTCAGGCACTATTCAAAAATTGCAACAGTCCGCACGTTCTAAAATGTTAAAACAAACAGAAATTGAAGCCGTTGACAGAATTGCCGATTATGTAACAAAAAATCATGAAGTATTTTCTAAAGCATTAGACGGAACATTAACAACCGCTGAAGCACAAGATTTTTTATCAGACAAAAGTGTTGATAGAAATATGAGAAAAATTTTATCCGATATGCTCGGATATTCTTCAAAAGCTGATTTATGGGTTGATGTTGAAAGTGGCGAAATACACAGTTCGGAAAATGATAAAAATTCTTCAGGAAGCGATTCTTTTTCTGATGAAAATTTTCAAGTTTATTCAACCTTAACTATTGGCAATAAACAGTGGTCATTTGTTAATAATAAAGGTAAATTAAGAAGACCTTCTTCGCAAGAAAAAGACGAAATAACCGCAGAACTTTATCTGCAAGGTTCGCAATTATTAAACAATGTTTCGGGTAAAACTCCGCAAGAATCTATGAGAAAAATTGCCGAATTTCAAGCGAATGTTGCACAAGCAAGCTATTTCGGTATTGATAAAAGCGATTATAACAAATTGATGAATAGCTTTGTTTTACCTGCAACACAATGTATTCAAGAAGAAGCAAAAAATTATAATGCTAATATTCATCAATGGGGGCGAATTGATAAGTTTGGTTATCAGCAAATTGAAAAATATTTTAAGCCTTTTGAAGATAAAGGCGAATATACAAAATCAGAAAGAGAAGCTGCGCTAAAAGAAAAATCGCTTGCAAGTATTTATTATTGGTCAGCATTAAATAATTATTGTTCGCAAAACGTTATATCAATGCAACAGTTACAAAAAATGGACAGACACGAAACCGCAACAATATACAAAAATGCTGCTACATCTGCATTGGAAAAAGCAAGGTCAACAAGTCAGGCGCCTCAATTATGGTTTAGATCTGCTAACCCTCAATATGTAAGTCAAATAAGAAATTTGTTGCCAAACGACAATGCAAATAATGTTATTACAAATGTCGCCATTGCCGCCATGAGTAACCCGAATATGGACGATAAAGATTTTCAACAAATTATTGATAGCCAAGTAAGAAATGAATACGCAAAAATGCGGACACAAAACAAAGCGGTAGTATTCGGCGGAAATACAAAATATGATGAATTGATTAATAATTATGCAATGCTTAACGGTATTGATCCGCTACTTATTAAAAGCATTATTAAACAAGAATCACGTTTTAATGCAAATGCAAAATCTAGTGCAGGGGCAGGCGGTCTAATGCAATTAATGCCTGATACTGCAAGAGGTCTTGGTGTTAAAAATGTATATGATCCAAAACAAAATATTGCTGCAGGTACTAAATATTTTGCAAATTTATTAAATCAATATGAAGGCAATATTCCGCTCGCACTTGCTGCATATAATGCGGGTCCGGGTAATGTCAAAAAGTATGGCAATAAAATACCGCCATTCAAAGAAACTCAAAATTATGTAAGAAACATAATGTCAACTTATAACAGTATTAAGGGATAAAACATGTATAAAACAATAGACGAAAACGCAGAACAAGAAAAATACAATCAAATTGCCGATAAAATAACTCCCGAAATGTTGGGTTTAAAACCTACTAACGATTTTGCACAATACGCACAACAGACAATTATTGACGAAAATCCTGATAAAGTAAAAAATTGGGTTAATCAAGGTGCAATAGGAGTTATGGAAGCAGGCGAAAGATTTGCTTTTGAATTTAACGGTTCGTATGATAAAGTTATTTCCAAAGAAGAACAAAACGCACAATTCAGAAAAGAACACCCTTTAATTGGTGAAAATCGTTCAAATACGGTTGAACAAAGAATCGCTGAAAATAAAAGAAAAATCGAAGAACGCAAAAAAAGAATTAATAACGGCACCGCTTCAATTCTTGATAAAATCGGCAATGCACTTGATGAAGCAGGCAAGGCTTCATATCAAGCACAAGTGAATTATGCGGAACAACAAGCTAATGCACAAATGCCACACAAAGGTGATTCTAATTACAGATATGAACCTTCTTATGTAGATAGAACAGGCAGAATAGTATATAACGAAATTGATTTACGCAAAAAAATCGGTTTTTCTGAAGCACTTGCCGATTCGGTTCAACAAGGGAAAGCGCTTCCGTTTGTAAGCGGTGCGATAGAAGGTTCAGCTATTAAAAAAGTTAGAGATATTGAAAACAAAATTAAAAATAGCGAACCGATAAGACAAGATGAACTTGATTATTATAATCGCTATATTGACAAGCAAAACGAAGAATATGTTCGCGGATATACAATTAGCGGAAAAATTGGCAAAAGTTTTTTACCTTCTTTGCTTGCGTTCGGTGGTGAAATGGCTCTTGGTGGTGCAGTCTTAAAAGGCATAGGTCTTGCAGGAAAAGGAATTGCAGGTGGTGTTTCACTCGGTAAAAATTTATTGAGATCAGGCAAAGTAAGCAAAAATGTTGCAAAAGGAATTGCATATACTTCAGGTCAACTCGCTGAAGGTGGTATCAATGCCGCAATTACTTCAACCGTAAACCCTGCAAGATTATATGCAACATATCAAGAACGCAGACTTAATGACGAAATGAAAATTACTGATCGTGGAACTTTAATTTTTTCAGAAAGTTTAGAATCGCCTGCAAAATCATTTTTTAAATCTTTAGAACAAATTTATATTTCATATTTTACTGAAAATATGGGCGGGTTATTAGCTTCACCTTTTAGGGCAGGTGGCAAGGCAATTAAAAGTGTTGGTGCAAGTCAATTCGCAAAAGTTATGGAAAATAACCCTGCACTTGAAAAACTTATACAAAAAACATCACCGATATTTTCAAAGGCTTATGAGAAGTTAAACAATTTACCGATAAAAGGTAAATCTGTTGAATGGTTAAAAAGTCAGGTAAAATTTGACGGTTTTCTTGAAGAACTTGGCGAAGAAGTCCTTGAAGATGTATTGAATTTGACGGCAGGAACAACAAACGAAGAAAAAACTTTAAAAAATTATGTTTCTAAAATTGTTAAAACCCCTGAAGAATGGGCGGTGCTTTGCGGTGTAATTGCATTACAAGGAACCGCACTTTCTGTTGCAGGTAATACTTTGGGCGATATTATGACAAATAACGGTGCTGAATTTAAAGATACTGCGAAAGTTTTAATGAACTCAACCGAATCGGAAAAAATTGATCTGATAAATGAAGCCATAAAAAATGGTAATCTTAAAATTAATGAAAACGCAATTCAACAAAAGCAAATCGAAACAAACAGAATTAAAAATAAATTTTTTACACAAAATTTGAATGCCGGTATTGATGAAGAAACTGCACTTGCTACTGCAACGGTTGAATCTGAAGCTATTGCAAATCTTGCAAAAAATATCAATATGAGTGCAGATGATGTTCATAAAGCATTCAATATAACATTACAGTCATTGACAGATGAAGAAGCAAACGAACAATTTGAAAAAGATAATGAAGAATTAAAAAGGCAATTATTTAGGCAAGATATTGAAACTGCCGGTGCAAACCAAAATGAAATTGCGGAAGCAAAAAAAGAATGGAAAGAAAAAGGAACGGAAAGCAAGTATTTTAAAAAGTGGTTTGGTAATAGTAAAGTTGTTGATGAAAACGGTAAACCGTTAAAACTTTCAGATGATAAAGATATATACATTACAGACGGATATTCAAATAACGGTATTTCTCGATATTCTTATAAAGGTTCTCATAGAGCACCTTCGTATGCTGAAGGTGATGTTCAAGAAAGAATTGAAAATTCCGAAGATGTTAATCTTGAAGAAGTTGCACAAGGTTTTCATAATCAACCTTCAGATTATTTTGATACAGTTGGTGCAAGGTATTATGGATATGATGATAAAGAAGGCATAGAAAGTGCAACAGCAGTTCGCAATATTATAAGAGCATTAAAGGAAGGGCAAAAAAATATTAAAATTACAGTCTATCGTGCCGTTCCAAAAGATGTTGGTAATACAAAATTAAAAAATGGTGATTGGATTACACTTTCAAAATCTTATGCAAAAGCACATGGAGAAAGTAATCTTGAAGATAATTATAAAATTATTTCTCAAAAAGTACCGATTTCTGAAGTTTGGTGGGACGGTAACGATATTAGAGAATGGGGATATGATAACGGTCAAGAACAAAAACCCGATTTATATTTATCAATACAAAACCCAAAATATCAGGATAAACTTCCTGAAAACTGGAAAGACGCAAGAAAATTGCGTGATGAAGGTTATGACGGAGTTATAACTTCAGACGGAAAATATTTAGTATTTGAAAAAATGCAAATAAAATCTGATGATAACAGAGGCACTTTTGATGAAGAAAGTCCAAATATTTATTTTGATAGTGATTTGTCAACGGCATTTAAAATGGTTTATGATATATTTTCCAAAAAAGGAAGTGTATCGGCAGAACATATTTTCAAGCAAAAACCTATGCTACAACCTTTGACAAATTATTTTGATGACGTGCTTAAAAATACACGTGTTAAAGCTATGCCTAAATGGATGTATGAAAATAGCAAAAAATTAGGTTCATATCTTAATTTAACAAACACAATTTATTTAAACATAGATGAAATACGAAAATTTCCTAACGCAGAACAGAATTTTGTTAGGGTATTTTTACACGAATTAATTCATGCAAAGCAACATTATTTGCTGGATTATGCAAAGAAAAATCAAAATAATAAAAAATTATCGGAGGATGATAGAAAGTCTTTAAAAACATTCATAGAAGCCTTCAGAAAATCAAAAAAAGAGGAAAACGAATATACAAAATTCAAACAAAAATATTCTAAAGAAGAAATTAAAAAAAACAATAAGCTTTTAAAAAAGGTATTTTTATTGCATAATAAATATGAGAACGCTTACTTGGAGATTGATGCAGATAATGTTGCATTGGCTTTACAATCGTATATCGGAAATGCGGATAGTGAAATTCTTCAAAGCTATCTGGATATTGTATTGGCGAGTGAAAGAATACCGAATACATCAAGAAATGATAGATATATTAAAGCAATCCGAGCTTTTATCGAAAGAAGAGAAGGAACAACTGCAAATATTCGACTTTCACGGTTGGTAAATACAAATATTCATTACCAATCAGATGAAAATTCTCTTGATAAAACAACGCAAAAAAATATTGAAAATGCTCGCGGTTTTACATACGAACGCAAAAACTTTGACGGAACAACAAAAGATAATTTGATTGTTCTTTTAAAAGGCAAGGCAAATAAATCAACTTTGCTACATGAATTTGCACACGTTTATTTAACAACATTAAATAATCTTGCAAGAGAAAACGACAAAGCCAAAGACCTTTTAATCAAGGTTAATAAATATTTGAGATATAACGGGAAAGAATATACTTCATATCAGCACGAAAAATTTGCAAATACTTTTGTTGCTTATGTTAAAACCGGTAAGGCTCCGAGTTACGGTTTAAAAAGAGTATTTGAAAACTTTAAAAAATGGTTAAACGATTTATATACAAGCCTTCAATTAACAGATGATTTTGAACTGTCTAAAGAAGCAAAAGATCTGTTTGATGAATTGCTTGGCGACATGACACTTGACGCACAAAAAGAAGCAAGTCTTGAAATTATAAGAAAAGCAAAAAACAATGCACTTTTAAAACTTCAGCAAGAACAAACCGACAAGCAAAAAATACCGCAAAATCAATTAACAGAAAAACAAAAAAGATATAGAGATACCGCATACGATATTTTGTGGTATGCACTTTCTCATACAAAAAATGAGGAAGGTAAACAACTCGTAAAAGACAAAAGACAGTTATATATGCTGCTGAATAACGAAAATCAGATGAACAAAAAGAACAAAGGAATCAAATTGCAAGCTGAAAAATTAGAACAGGTCCTAGCTGAACTTGATGATCCGTTTTCGGCAAATGACGGTTTTCTGCCGGAGTGGGGCGAGTTCTTTTATGACACAGGTGTAAGTTATGATAATCAGGAAGTAGGTGCAGATTCAGAACTTGCTCTCATGGCTCTTGATGTTATCAGAAATAAAAAGTATCTTTATGATTTTGAAAACGGTTATGAAGAATTAAGCGAAAATGATGTACAAGTTGCCGAATTGGAACTTGATTACATTCTTCAGGTTTATCAAGAAAGCGGAGCCGGTGCGAAGCACTACGGAGCTGAAACCGATAAATCAAATGTTGTTGTTGCCTTCTTTGAATGGGTAGACAATCAACACCCATATATTCAAGAAGAACTTATTAAGAAGTGGGAATTAAAAACAAATGAAATTGACCGTTATCAAGCATTATCAAAATTTGCACAAGCTAAAGAAGATTTAAAATTGTATGCTGCAACTTTAAAAGGTCAAGGCGATTATTCATGGCAATTCGCAGATTATGCACGTGCGATTTTAAAACGTCTTGATTTTATGACCGAAAGAGATAAAGAAAAAATATTTGATAAATTAAAAGAATATAATTCATTCAGAGAAGTAGAGAGAAATCTCGATTTTGTTATGGATTATGCAGAAACACTTTCAGATGTTACGGACAGAAGAAAACTTGCCGATGATATTGTAAGCGAAGTTAAGCAGACGATTCACGAATGGAAAGACGGAATTAAAAAGACTAAATACACATATCCTGCAAATAAACTTTTTGAACGGTTAAGAAAAATCAATAATATGAAGCAAGAAGAAATTGAAAATCTTTATGATGAACAAGTTAATGAAGAAACTCAACCTTCTTATGTTTCAGATGAAGTCAACGATAAAGATTTTTACGAAACCATTGAAAAAATGTTTATAACCTTCAAATATAACGGTTTATATTACAATTCAACAGAATTTTTAACAGATTTGTTGAATAAAATTCAAAGTGCAAAATTTACCGCAAAAGTAGCACGCGATGAATTAGATTTTGAAAGAAGATTACAACAGATAAATTTAATTGATGAGTGTGCACGTGCGATTGATGTACATAAATTCGAAGACAACGACACAAAGTTGGTGGAGTTAGCACAAAATCTTAATGCACACATAATGAATTTAAACGGTGCATTGGAAATGATTTTTAACAATAAAATTAAAAATCAGTTTTCACTTGATTATTTGTATGCTAAAAAAGACGGTCAAGTAGGACGTGACAGACGCGAAGTTTTGGATAAATTAAAAAATATATTTCAATTCAAAAATGACATTCAATTATTCAGCAGATTTATTGATATGACAAAAGCTGAATATGAAATAAAACAAAGATACACACCCGATATTGAAAACGGTTCATTTCATACAAGCGATATTTACGATAAGGAATCAGGACAAACAAAAGCAACGGTTCAGCAAATTTTGCCTGAAGGTTTGAACCGCAATGAATGGGAACCTGAAAAAATAAAACTTTCCAAAATGGAAATAATTTATTATTACATTCAATCGAAAAATAATATTTCTTATAAAATGCTTACCGACATGGGCGATGAAACAACATCACCGAAAGGACAATTCGATAAATTTGAATTTGACCAAATGATTGATTCATTAACTATGCAAGAAAAATTAATGGGTGATGTTCTGCAAGCTGCTGCGGAAAAATATTATGACGGTTTGAATGCTTATCATATTAAAAGGTATCATACAGATTTAGGAAAAGTAAGCTGCTATTTTCCGCGATTATCCGAAGTTGAAGATCCGAAGATGTTAGACGTGTTTAATGACTATGTCATGTATAACGGAAAAGATTCTTCCCAAAAGCACAGAACCGCATATGTCGGCACAAGAATAAAACCTGCAAATGCTCTTGCCGTTTTATTCAGTCATATCGAAAAAGCAAATACAATAATCATTATGGGTGAACAACTTGACCTGATGAATAAAGTTTTTAACAATTCAAATCTTAAAAAGAAAATTGAAACGACATTCGGACAAGATGTAACACAATCCTTTTATCATCATATTGCCGGAAATTTATATAGCGGTCAGTCTGCACTGCGTTCGCTTCAAGAACAGTTTTTCGCTAAAATTGCAAACAATGGGGTTAAAACTCAAATTTTCTTTAAACCGCAAATCGGATTAAAACAATTAGTTTCCTTTATGAACTATGGCAAAGGTGATGAATATGTTTCTGCCGATGAATGGTTAAAGGAATTTACAAAGCAAACTTTGACACCGTCAGAGTGGAAAAAGAATATTGACTTCATGCTTGAAAATGATTATTTGCGTGATAGATATTCTCGCGGTGGTTCAAGCGACGCATTGAAAAGACAATTAGAAAGCAGACTGTTTTCTAAATTAAGCCTTTTAGATGAACTTTGGGGGCTGCCGATTCAACTCGGCGATATTGGTGCGATAATTTGGGGCGGAAAACCTTATGTCGATGTTTTGATGAAAAAAGGTTATACAAAAGAACAGGCATTTAAAATATTTATCGAAACAACCGTTAATGACCAACAGTCCAGTATTCCTTCAACTTTATCAAACGCACAAAGAGAAGCGAAGAAAAACGCGTTTGCTACAATGATGTTTGCTTATCAAAATACACCACATCAATATTTAAGGTCGTGTTATACTCCGATAGTTAAGGCATTGCAAACAGGCAAAAAAGAAGATATTTTAAAAGCCGCAAAAATGCTTTTCATTTATGGTTGGTTATTCCCTGCAATCTTTAACATGGCTTCAACACTCTCGGTGTTCAGTCTGCTTGGCGGTGATGATGATCAATTTAAAAAGGATATGCAATTTGCCTTTTTAGGTTTATTCGGTATGCTTCCGATTTGGGGCGATGCTTTAAAAGCTATTGTATATGGACTTTTTGGCGATAGATATGCAAAGGGTGATTATTTTAATACATCATTCGTAAAAATGAATAAATTAACAAGAGATATTGCAAAAGAAAAAGTAACTTTAGCAGATGTTTGGAATGCTATTGCGGTTATTGGCGAAATGTCAACAGGTCAGCCGTTAGGTTCTATGGGTAATGCGGTTTCAGGTATTTATGATGTTACGCAAGGAAACGCCGCAAAAGGTGCACTCAAAGTTATGGGTTATTCTGATTACAGAGCAAAAACAGTAACAGGCGAAAAATAAGGAGTAATTAAATGGCAAATGAAGTAGATTACAACCCTTGTCAGTACAAGGGCAACGGTTTAACACGCGATTTTTCTTTTGACTGGAAAGTATTAAACAACAACGAAATTGTTGTTGAACTTGAACTTGTTTCAACAGGACATATCACAAAATTAAATATCGGTTCTGATTACAATGTTGAAATCAACGAAGTAGGCGGTAATGTTACATTAACAACCGCACCGAGTAGCGATTATTATGTAAATATAAGCAGAGATACTTCTCAATATCAATCAAAAGGATATTCAACTTCAACAGGTTTTCAAGGTTCGGAAATCGAAAAATCTTTTGATCAAGTTTCCTGCAATCTTCAGGAAATGGAATATGAAATTAAGGTATTTGAAAAATCAATACAAGATAGCACCGATAACAAAATTGAAAACTTGGATAAAAATTTACATAATGATTTTGAACAGTTAACTAAAAATACCAAGCAAGAGCTTACAGATTTCAAATCTGAAATGAATTCATCATTTGAAAAATTAGAAAATAGCACTAACCAAGATATTCAAAATTTCAAACAAGAAATTAACTCAACAATAGGAGAAGTAAACAAAGCAGCTAATAAAATAAATCAGTTAGATGAAAATATAAAGCAAGCACAAGAATGCGCTCAATCTGCCTCACAAAGTGCGACAAAAGCACAAGAAAGCGCTTTGAGCGCCCAAGAAAGTGCAACTAAAGCAAGACAATCTGCAAACCAAGCAATTAAAGAGCTATCAAATAAAGCTGATATTGACTTTTCAAATATTACGGAAACAGCAAAAGATTTGTTTGCAATTAAATCATATAGTTTAGATTATACCTTTAAAAAAGATGATAAAATTATTTATACAAAAGAAGATGAAACGTTAAGTCTTGCAAGGTCTTTAAAAAATGACAATCAAGGACATAATCCTGAAACGGAAACAAGTTGGTGGGAAGATTTGCCACTAGGTTCAAATTTTCCAGGTTCAAACCTCTTTGACCTCATTCAAAAAGACCATATCTTATCTTTTGAGGAAAAAGAGGGCTTAGAGAGATTAGGGGAATTCGTATACAAAGAACCACAAGACGGGCGCTACGGTTACAGTGACTTTTATCAAAAATGTATTGAAGAATATAGTGAAGCCGTTGAAAACCAAGATGAAATTGAAGGAATAACAATAAAAATTCACTCTAACGGTCACAAGTTTTATGACATCAAAGATAAAGAAAAAGTCGACAAAATCTATCAAGATACGGGCGTTGCTTGGTATTACGGGATAGATACCGCAAAAGAAAGAATATTATTGCCAAGGAATGACTGGTATAATGCAAGACTTAAGAATATACCCGTTTTTGGCAACGGGAAGCCGCTTGGTGTAACAAACGGAACGACAAACGCATACGCTTGCGGTACCATTGACCAATGGGCTTCCACTGCGGGAAGAAGCAATGCTGTTCTCGGTTTTAACAGTACAAGTGAAACCTTACCCGC
>CANQLG010000026.1 GCA_947624645.1 Candidatus Gastranaerophilales bacterium | reverse complement strand
GAATAATTATTCCTATATCTTTTTTTCGTTTCATAAAAATTTTTATAATGAAAATTATAAATTTGTCATAAAAAATTCTTAAAATCCACCTTTTTATTTTGCAAGGGTTGAAAAGTTACCAGTTATCGGTTATAATATAAATATCGGGGCGGTAGCTCCAACTACCGTAACCTGCATGAAATCGAAGTGGCACTTAGCGCTTGCGCTGGGTGTCGCTTTTTATTATGTATAAAATCAAAAAAAGTAATATTAAACTTAAGTTGAATTCGTTCATAATCGACCTCCTTTCATTAGAACTATCGACCGAAATCGAAGTATTGGTGTTGTGCCGAAGTTCTTTTGAAATGCAGGCTAGCCCCGATATTTAATTTTCAAAGTTCGTTTATATTTTGATTATATAACAACTTTGCTTTTGTCAATAAAGAAATAAAATAAATATGCATATTTATTTTATACGAGTGTTTATAATTAAAACTTAATATTGAATGTTGAAAATTTTTCTAAAATTAAAAGATTTTCGGGTTCTTGCATAGTATTTACAAGGGTTTTGATGCATTTTAAAAAGTTCGAACATTGTCGCTTAACGCCCACCAGTTATAAAAGAGGCTTAAAAGTCTCTTTTTTAATATAAATTTTGCACTACTTTTTTATACTTTTAATTAATCTATATTTGTTATTATGCTCTATTTTGAAAAATACATAGAGAGTACCAATATAAATTAAGTCCATTCCTTAATTTCTTTATTTGAAGTTTTAAACGGCAAATTAAAAACTTGAGCCGGTATATTACAATATTTGCAAAAGGGCATTGGATTTTCAAAATAATTTTTTATCTGTTTGTTATTTTTAATATTGTAAATGTCAATATAATCTTTGGAAGTAACTTCAAGGTGAGTATTGAAATAATTATTAAAATTACTGATATTTCCGGCAGTGGTGCATTTATATAGTTTGCCATCTTGAAAATAGTTGCACTCCCCCTTGTTTTGCCAGCATATTTTGTGCATTTCTTTAATATTTTGGGAACCGTTAATATCAAGAGCCATTTTGTACATATCTTTATAAGAACCTGCTTGGACGCCATAGAATCTAATAATGACCCCCATACTTGCAGCTTTTAGAAACACTTTAGAAAAATCAATATTTAAGGGAAATTTTGAAATTAAAATTCTTATATGATTTTTAGCACAGCAATCCCAAAATTCGTCACTCATATTGTTAAGTAAAATACCATTTGTTAAAAGTATAATATTTGTATGAATAAAAATAGATCTTGTCATATCTAATATTTTATTAATATTAGGATGTAATAACGGTTCTCCTCCCAATAAACTTATTGTTTGAATAATAAATTTCGAATCAATCTTTTTGAAGTGCTCTTGAAGTTCTTCGACGGAAAAAACACGTTTTTTGCTAAAGGGGCAAAATGGTCACAGTAACTGCAATTTAAATTGCAATGTGAAACTATTGATGTGCAAAAATATGGTAAGAAATACTTTTTTTCTTCTTTTATACGCTTAAAAAGAGATATAAACATATAAATGATTATAAAAATATCAGTTATAAATGTCAATTATATATAAGGTATTTCGGATTTTAAAAATATAATTTTCCGACACATAAATTTATCCTAATTTGAAGACTCTTTTATTGTTTTAAAAAATGTTTCGAACTCCGGTCTTAATTTTTTAGGTACATATATTGGTGAAAAAGTTAATGATGCGCAAGAAATATTTATTTTAGCTTGTACTAATGATTCTATAAATCCATTAAAACTGTTTGTCAAATCTTCAACCGTAATATATTTATTATTTATTTGGTTTATGGTATCAAAACCGCTATTACAGAAATAATCTGCATCAACGCTCAAAAAGATTTCTTTATCTTTTAATATTTTAAGATTTTGCTTGGTTATGATAAATATATGAATTTTTTTTAAATTAGGCGTTTTTTCAATTACAAAAGGCATATTAAATAGTTTACAATTACTTGCAAGTGTATTTATTCTCTGTCCTGTTAAAATTTCTCCCGTTTTCATATTAAAATATAATTCTTTCATATTAACTTTTGCTAAATTTATATTTTCATCATCAAAAACATGAAACGGACTATTAAATATTAAATTTGCTTTTTTTTCATAAATATTTCTATATTTAGAATTATTATAAATATAATCAGGTATTACCCAATAAAATTGTTCTATATTAAATTCTTTAATGCAATAGTTGACCCAATTGGCGATATCAATGACGCTATTATGTATATTGTAATTTTGAAATAAATCAGAATGAGTGTCAAAATTAACTAATATCTGAATTTTCTTATTTGTTTTTTTCAAATAATTATTATATGCTGTATAAGCTTCATTATGGTTTTCATTGATTTCTATATAAGAGTGTTTAAATAAGAATTTAATATTATTGAGGTTTAACATAATTATCTCTTCAATTCACGTTAATTATTATATGATAAAATTACTTTATGACATTAAATATACAAGATAAATTAACATTTAAAAAAGAAGAAATAAATACTATAAATTTTGGTCTGCCTGATTTATTGCATAATTTTTTTATAAACAGATATATGATAATATTACAAAAACAAAGCCCCCAGTTTTTTTATGAAAATCATAAAATACAATTTGTATATGGATGTTTTCCTTTTTCTATATGGAGTATAAACCAAACAAATAAATATACAAATCTAACAACCATAGACAATATCTTAGAATATTATGAAAATAATAATATATCTGTAAAAATTATGTTTAATAATGAAATATTGTCAAAAAAACATCTCTATGATACATTTTCAAACATAATTTTAAAAAAAGCTAATAATAAAAATAATTCAGTATTTGTATCTTCCGAACTTTTAGCAAAATATATCAAAAAAAAATATCCGTTATTAGATATTATCAGAATAGTTGATTTAAAAAATACTAACAAAAAAAACATTCTAATAGATAGTTATTATAATAAAAATATTAAAATAAAAAAAATAAAAGAAAAAGAAACAACATATATTAACTTAAACCCATTTTGTAAAAGTGATTGTGAGTTATATCATTATCATAAGCAATATATAGGCAATGAACAAATTCATTTTTGTAATAATAAACCTATTTTCCCTTGTGAGTTAAAAACTAATATAACTTTTTATGATTTTCAAGAAAATAAAAATTTTATTACTCTTAAAAAAATACAAGAACTACGTAACGAGGGTATAAATAAATTTTTAATTGCAGATAGAGGAAGTTTTTTAAATGTAAATAATAACTATAATAAATATGATATAATAGAAAGTTATTTATATTACTTGATAAAGCCAGAATTCCATATGAAAGTCAGAAACATGCTAATAACAGAGTATAAAAAAAGAATAATTAGTAACCAAAGAAAGAAAAAGCAATGAGTAAGTATAATATAATTATTCCGGCAATATCGGAATTGATGCTTTTGTGTAGTAAAATTATAGAATTTAAAAAAGATCGACCGGAAATTTATAGAACAAAATTGAATTCAATACAAGTATACGGCAGATTCCCATATAGTATTTGGTCTCAAGAACCATCAGAAAGAAAATATACCTATATGGAAGATATAGAACAAAATTTAAAATTTTTAAAAGATAATAATACTGATATATATTATGAATTTTCCAATACACAATTAACAAAAGAATCTGTTTATGATTCATTCTGTAATATGGAGCTGTCATTATCTGAAAATTTAACTGTTTTTGCAATAGTATATAGTCAGTATCTTGTTAAATATGTAAAAACAAACTACCCTAATGTTAAATTAATAAGGCCTCAATTATATGATAAAACTATACCAGATGAATATTATGATTTATATATTATAAATTATGAACATTATACAAAAGAAAAAGACAGAATACTTATGCATCCTGAAAAATATATAATTTACCTGAATTCATATGGTCCTGATAAAAAAGAAATTGCAGATAAAAAAAGCAAAGATATATTGGAATTTAATTCTATAAATTATGACAGTTATCCTTTAGAAATAGCAACTTTTGAAGAATCAAAAAAATTAGCTGATTTTGTAGCTGTCGAAATTATGGAAAAATTAGCATTTGGGGGTATTAAAAATTTTATAATTAAAAATAATAGGAATTCTTATTATGAAATATTGGAAAGTTTTATATATTATCTTATAAAACCAGAATATCAAGATAAAATAAGGTTAGAATTAATTAAAATTATGTGTACAAATTAAGTATTATTGTGTAATTTTTAAATTTAAAAAACTAAAGCCCTTTTGTATAGGGCTTTAGTTATATGAAAAACAATAATTTTTATATAATAGGACTATGATATGATTTCATTCTGGATATCATTAATTGAATATATTGGTCTATTTCTTCTTTTGTTGCAACTCTTGGAACAAATATATGACGTTTTGCCTGACCTAATGCTGAACCACTTGAATATAAATCATAGCTTCTTGTATAATCACTTGTTAGACCTCGGGTTGTTACGCCTTCAACGTGTCCGCTTATGCTATCCTTTCTATATACTTCATAATTTATAATAGCTCCCTTTAATTCACCGTTTTTAATCATTTGTTCAATTTCACTTGTTGAATATGAGTCAGTTATATCTGTAAATAAAGGACAATCTGCTAAATATTGATTATCCCAGTCTGCTCCGACTACTCCATATCCTTCTTTGAATATTGCAGCAACCTCAGGTCCATATTTTTCTAAAGTTGCTTTATACATTGCTCTTCTTACAGCACCGCCACAATCGCTTTTTGAATGGTCTGATGCACCTTCTAGCAAATACTTATTAAATAAATCGGCAAATTCTTCATCATACTCGCCAAATATAGCATTATAGGATTCTATTTTTTCATTATTTTCATAATCTGAAAGTGTTTTTTGGCTTTGTATTACGTCTTCATGTTTACTTATTGCTTCTGCTTTTAATGCTTCTTTATATTCTTTTAATGCTGTTTCATATGTTTGTTTTTTGTTTTCGTAGTCTTGTTGCAAACTCATTAATGTCGGATTATTTTTCCCCAATTCTTCTGCTTTTGCAACATATTCTGCTAAAATTTCTTCTTTTTCTTTTAGTTGAGTTTCAAGTTCTGTTTTTTGATCTTTTGAATTGTCTAATGCCTTTTGAGCATCTTCTTTTGCTTGTTTAGCTTCTTCTTCTTTAGCTTTAGCTGCTTCAATTTCAGAATTAATACTGTTTATTTGGTTTTGGTATGATTCAATTCTTTTTGCATCTGTTTCATTTGAAGAATCCAACCCGGAAAGTGCTGATTGAAGTTCGCTTCTTTTACTTTCAAGCCCTTCTCTGTAACTTACGGCAGAGTCATAGGCAGTTTCACAATCCGAAAGATTTGTTTCATTTTCAAATATTTCTTTTTCGTTTTGAGAAATTTCTTGATTTATTGTTTCAACATCTTGTTTTGCGGTATCAATATTTTGTGATAATGTAGGATCTTCTTGTTTTAATTCTTCCTGCCAAGCATCATATGCATTATCCATTGCATCTTTTTTTGCTTGTACATCAGGGTCATTTATATTTCCGTCAAGTACATTCTCATAATTGGATTTTGCTGTATTAAATGCTGTTTTTGCGTTATTTAAATTATTTGTATATTCTGTTTTTGTATCCACCGTATTATTTGCTACATTGCTGGAAACGTTTGGAGTATAATCTGATCCGCCGCCGGTAAATCTGTTTTTACCTTTTCTTACTTCAGGTGCTTTTTCTTCTTCGGCAGATTCGTCAGGAATGCTTTGTTCTTCGCTTTGAATTTCCTCTGTATTATCTAAAAATTCTTTTAAATCAGCTAATGATAGGTTCTCATTCATTCCGTCGATTGATGATAAATTCATTAACTCTTCTTGGGATATTACATCATCTTTATCAGTGTTTATATAATCAAATAGTTTATTCATGTCAAATTTTGACAAAAATTGCCAAAATTTTGATGTAATTTCGTCATTATTTTCATTGCTGCTCAATTGTTTAAATGAATCAAAATTAAGTCCTTCTATGTCCTTTGTATTAACAAATAAGTTTTCAGTATCTTCTTCATTTGAAGTAACATCATTATTAAATGATTCTCCATTCTCAGAAGAATTTTGATATTCCAGTGTATTAATTGCTTTAAATATTGATGCATTAAGTTCAGGATCTTTTTCTTCTATTGCATCTATTTCTTCATCAGAAAGTTTTCCGTCATTATTTGTGTCATATTTTTTTAAATAAAATTTTATTAACGGATTATTATTGTTTTGCGGGTCGTTAAATGCTCTTTTTAAATTTACTGCCATATCTTACCTCTAACTTGTTTTATATCTTATATATATAAAAAATATATACTTAAAAAAATTGACTAATTCTTATAAATTGTTACAATTCATTTACAATAGATATTTTAATAAAAGGTATTAAGGAGTTAAAGATGGATGAAGAGCATTTAGAAATGATGGATGAACTTTTTAAAGAATTTAGTGTAGAATTTTTAGATAAAATGTTTTTTGCAGTTATTATATTAATGATGTCGTATTTTCCGGTTACTATATCTTATACGCTATTGCCCAAAATCTTTAATTATAACGAATTCGATTGGTATATAATTCCCCTTTTATTTATAATGGCAGCTATGCTAATTCTTCCAATCTATTATATACAAATACTGGTTGCAATTGAAAATGATTTTTATAAAAAAGTTTCAATTGACAATCAAAATAATAGATTTATATTACAAGCAAATAAATATAAAGTTGTAATATTGCCTTTTGATGATATAGACAATATTACGGTTTTTATTGGCGGCGTATTCAGAGATATGGAATTAGAACATGTAAAATTTATAACAAAAGATTATAAAACATATAGAGTTACTATTACAAAAGATAAATATTCTTTTATAACATTTATACCCGAAGATATTAATGTAAATATTGTAAAATCAAGCTTGTATCAGTCAAAATGGAATAGAATGTGAGAATATTTTATTCATGATGTATTATAAATATGATATAAAAAAAGGAGTTTATTATGTCTAAAAATTTAACGGTATATTTTTCGGCAAGCGGAGTAACAAAGAATGTGGTAGAAAATCTTGCCAAAGCAATTGATTCAGATATTTATGAGATAAAACCTCAAATACCATATACAAAGGCTGATTTAAATTGGATGGACAGAAATTCAAGAAGTACGGTAGAAATGAATAATCATAACTCACGCCCTGAAATGGTTGAGGATGATTTTTCAACTGCAGAATATGATAATATTTTTATTGGATTTCCTATATGGTGGTACATTGCTCCGACAATTATTAATACTTTTTTGGAAAAACATGATTTTTCAAACAAAAGAATAATATTATTTGCAACCTCGGGCGGAAGCGGGTTTGGAAAAACTGTTGAATTTTTAAAAGTAAGTGTTCCAAATTCAACAAAAATCGTAGAGGGTAAATTATTTAAAATTAATTCAAGCATTGACGAAATAAAAAAATGGGCTGAAGACGTTTTAGAACCGGGTTATATAAGATGAAAAAGACTCGATGTTTTTGGGTCAACATGAAAAATCCTGTATATGTAAAATATCATGATGAAGAATGGGGAAAACCCTGCCATGATGATAGGCTTTTATACGAATTATTAATACTGGAATGTTTTCAGGCAGGGCTTTCTTGGGAATGTATTTTGAATAAAAGAGAAAATTTTAGGGCTGCCTATGACAATTTTGATATTGATAAAGTATTAAAATATGATGATAAAAAAATTGCTAAATTACTATTAAATGAAAAAATTATAAGAAATCAACAAAAAATAAAAGCAAGTATAAATAACAGTATTATATTTAAACGGATTCAAAAAGAATTTGGCAGTTTTAATAAATATATTTGGGCTTTTACAGATAATAAAATTGTTTATGAAAGTTGTGATATAAGGACATTCAGCCAATTATCGGATAAAATTTCCAAAGATTTAAAAAAACGAGGTATGACTTTTATAGGGACTACTACTATTTATTCATATCTCCAATCAATAGGAATAATTAATGCTCATACTAAGGAGTGCTTTTTGTACAAGTCTGATAAAAGTACGGTATTGTAATTATATTTTGGGCATTAAATATTTTCATTTAGCTCTGATAAATTCATACCGCCTGCCGCTTTATATAATGATATTACGGAAATTATATAATTTATTGAGTTTGAAATTTTATCTTTTTGTACCAATAAAGCATTTTCTTTATTATATAAAACGTCGAGCTTAGAAGCGGAGCCTATATCATTTTTATCTTGAGCAAGCGAATAAATTTTATCTTGGATTTTTATTCGTTCTTCTGCTTGTGATAAATTTTTCTTTGATACTTTAAACGCACAAAGCGCTGTATTAACTTCTTTTATATCTTCAATGATAGTTTTTTGATAGTTATTTAGAGCTTCGTCATATTGATATTTTTTTAATTTTAAAAATGCCGTTTTTCTTCCGCCCGAGAATATATCAAACTGCGGAACTATGCCTGCCGATGCTAATTGTGTAAAGGTTTTGAACAAATCAGAAAAATTATATGCGTTTAAACCTATTTGACCGAATATTATAAAACTTGGTAAAAGCTCTTTTCTTGCTACTCTGACGTCATAGCCTAAACGTTTTATATCTGATTCTGCCTGTAAAAAATCGGGACGGTGTTCTATTATACTTGTATCAAATTTTTCCGGAATATTTTCTATCAATTTTATATCCGAAAAACTTGTTCTTATTATTTCTTCGTCACGCATTGATAAATATGCTCTTAGAACATTTATTAATGTATTTTGTTTTTCTTCTAAATTATTTTTTTCTTCTGTTAAAGAAGTCAGTAATTTTTCTTCCGTTAAAACTTCATTAACGGAACACATCCCTATTTCATATTTGGCTCGGATTTTTGATACAATTTCCTGTTGTATGTTTATTAATTCATTTTGGATTTGGATGAGTTTATCTGTTTTTATAAGATTATAATAGCTGCCTGCAAAATCAGATGTAAGAGCAATGTATGTGGCACGCTGAGCTTGCTTAACTATTTCCAGTTTTTGCTCTGCACTTTTTGTTTTAAGTCTGTTTTTACCCCAGATATCTATTTCGTAGCTTGCATTTAATGGTAATTGAAAATTGGTTTGAGCGTAGCTGGGTATTGACATTGAGCCGAATCTTTGCTCGGATGAGCGGAAATCTCTTGCTATAAAACCGTCAAAACTTATACTCGGCAGTTCTGATGCAAATTGAAGTTTAACTATTTTTTCGCTTTCTTTAATTTTCAATTCGGTGTTTTTTAAATCATAGTTTTTCTGATACAAATTTTTTAAGTGTTCAATCAGAATATCATCGTTAAAATTTTGCCACCAATCTATATTTAAATATTCTATTTGACGTTTAATATCGGCATCTTCTGTTTGGGTCTGTTTAGCTTGTACATTGCAGCTTGCCAGTGTAATGAATATAATAAATAATATCAACTTTTTCATAAAAAAACTATATCCCCTAAAATATGCTTGTGTTATAATTGCAACACAAGAATTTTATATCAAAAAAATAATCATGCAAAGAAGTATTTTAAGAAGAAGGATAAGTGCAAGACTTACGACAACATCAATAGTTTTGAGGATATTTTCAAATAATTCTTTCAACAAAGAAAATTTTGAGATTACGCCCGAACAATACGGTATTTTATCTTTGATTGTTGATAATAAGGAACTCTACCAAAGGCAGCTGTCCGAGATTACATTAAAAGACAGAGCCAATATCAGCAGAATTATTAAAATACTGGAAGATAAAAAACTGATTACCAAAACCCCCGATTCAAACGGAAGAAAAATTTATAAAATTCAACCCACTGAAAAAGGGCTGGAATTAAGAAATAAAATTCATGCAGTAACTAAAAATATCAGGCAAACAGCAACTAAAGACATTACAAATGAAGAACTGGAAATATTCTTAAATACGCTTGATAAAATATATTTTAATATTCGAGATAAAGTAAATTTACAAATATAGTCGAAAAGGAAAATAATAATGGAAGAAAATAAAAACGCCGAAACACAAAAAGATACACGTCCCGAATTTAAGAAGAAACGTGTATTTGTCCCGATAATTGTATTTATAATATTTTTTATTTGTGCAATATTTTATTCGATACATAATTATTTTTATAAATCTACCGATGATGCGTTTGTAGAAGGACATATAATAACAGTTTCGCCAAGAGTTTCAGGGATTGTAACCGATTTAAAAATAGAAGATAACCAAGAGGTAAAAAAAGGAGATTTATTATTAGAAATTGATGATAATGATTATAAAGTAAAATTGATGCAAACAGAAGCTAAACTGCAAGAAGCCGAGTCGGCTTTAAAAATGGCGGAAAGCGAAACAGAAAAAACTCAATCCGAATTGACATTTGCCCAAAATGATTTTGACCGTTATTCAAAAATGTATGAAAAAGGTATTACGTCAAAACAAGCATATGAAGAAAGTGAAACAAAATTAACCGCTGCCAATCTGAATAATAAATCAGCTCAGGCTAAATATGATGAAATAAATGCATCAATAAAAAGATTAGAATCGGAAATAGAAGAAAATAAACTGAATCTATCATATACAAAAATTTATGCCGTTCAAGACGGGCTTATAACGAACCGTTCTGTTGAAGAAGGAAATTATGTTCAGACTGCGCAGCCTCTGTTTGCAATAGTACCTGATAAAATGTGGGTTGTTGCTAATTTTAAAGAAACTCAAATAGCTAATATGAAAAAAGGTCAAAAGGTAAAAATTAAAATTGATACATTCGGCTCTAAAAAATTTCTTGGAGAAGTTGAAAGTATACAAAGGTCTACGGGTGCAAAAGCAAGTTTATTTCCGCCCGAAAATGCAGTCGGGAGTTATGTCAAGATTGTACAACGAGTGCCGGTAAAAATTATATTTAAAGAAGACATTTCTCAATATAATATAGTTCCTGGGATGTCGGTAATTCCTGAGGTAAAGGTCAGATAAAATGTCAGAGAGTATGACAAAAGAAAAGCCCTTATGGCTGATTGCATTGACTATACTGTTACCTGCATCATTTGCGTGTTTGGCTACATCAGCAACTAACGTTGCAATTCCTCATATAGCAGGATATTTTGGGGCTACAACCGATGAAGCCAACTGGATTATAACTTCATATATGATTGCTAATGCCTGTCTTATATTAATGACAGGCTGGCTTGAAAATATTATGGGCAGAAAACTTTTTTTAAAAGTTTTCATATCGATATTTACAATCGGTTCTTTAATTTGTGCATTAGCGCCAAGCTTAAACATAATGGTAATAGGCAGATTAATTCAAGGCGTGGGCGGAGGCCCAATGACTCCTATTGCTCAGTCGGTTTTACTCGGCGCATTCCCTAAAGAAAAAAGAAGTATTGCGATGAGCCTTTTTGGTATAGCTGTAATGATTTTTGCGATTCTGGGCCCTACGTTTGGCGGATTTATTGTAGATAATGCGGATTGGCAGTGGATTTATTATGTTAATATTCCTGTCGGTATTATTTCTGTTGCTATGGTGCATGCAAATATCAAAGAAATAGAAAATAGAACTAAAATAGAACATATTGATTTCCCCGGGATGATTGCACTTGTTATTTGGCTTTTGACTATGCAGATAGTTTTGGATAAAGGTCAGCAATATAACTGGTTTGATTGTTATTGGATATGTATATTGTCTGCTATATCAATAATATCTTTGACTTTTTTGATTGTATGGGAGATAGAATACAGAAACCCTATTGTTAATTTAAGAATTTTTAAAGATAAAAATTTTTTAATAGGCACAATATTATCGGCATCAGTTAACGTAATTGTATTTTCAAGTATTGTTCTTTTGCCTCAATTTATGCAAAATTTAATCGGATATACGGCAATGATAAGCGGAATGGCTCTGGCTCCCAGAATGATATCTTCATTTGTAATGGTTGTCTTAATAAATCCGATGATGAGGATTTTTGATAACAGAAAATTGATAGCGATAGGATTTTTGTTATTGGGATTATCTATTTTGATTTATACAAATTTAAGTTTACAGGCATCGTTCTTTTATATAGCAATTCCCAATGTATTATTGGGTGTAGGTATAATAATGATATTCATACCCGTATCATCATTGGTATTGGGTACTTTACCAAAAACGGAACTTTCAAACGGAGCAAGTTTGCATAATTTATGTAAAACGGTTTGTATGGCAATATCGGCTTCTGTTGCTAATACGCTTGTAGCCAGACATACTCAAATGCATCAATTCTATTTGGTAAAAAACCTTTCTGATTTTAATTTGATATTTCAACAAAAGCTTGCGGCGTTAATTCATACATTTTCTTCTACAATGGCTGTGAGTAGTGCACATATAAAAGCAAACAACTATATTTATAAATCACTTCTGGCTCAATCCAAATTGATGGCTTATGTAGATGTATTTGCAATATTAGCTCTTATCGGTTTTATTATGATTCCGTTTTCAGCGTATCTTAAAACGGATAACGATTAAATAATGATTTGAGAATAAATTTAATTTATGTATTTTGCATCAGTTTTTGAGCGCACTCTTGCATAAATTTTATATGTTTGTTTTCAGGTTGAAATTTTAAAGCAAGAGTATAATCATCATAAGCACTTTTATAGTTTTTCTTTTCAAAATTATAAAAAGCACGTGTGCTTATTAAGTTGTGGTTTTTCTTATTGTTTATAATGGCTCCGTTGTAGTCATTAATTGCACCTTGCAAGTCGTTCATAATGTATTTTATGTTCGCACGATAAATATAGTATTCCGAATTGCTTGAATCCAATTCAATAGCTTTATTATAAGCGGATAGGGCATTATCATATTCTTTAATTTTCCTGTATAAATCTGCTTTAATAGCATATAGTTGGGCATTTTGGGGGAATCTTACTATTGCTTTGCTGCAAAAATCAATAGCATTTAAGAATGTTTTATTTTTTCTGTTAACTCTTGAAATAGCAATATAGGTTTTAAGCGATTTAGCGTTCAGGGAGAGCGCTAAAAAAAGACAGTTTAAAGCTTTGGGATATTCTCCTAAATTTTCTCTGTTTATACCTTTATTATATAAAGAGTGGAATAAAAAAAATCTTCTGACTTTAGCAAAACCGAAACAAAACAAACCGAACTCCTTAATTATTAAGACTATGGATGGGGGCAGGGATTCTGCCGCCTCTGTTAATAAAAGTTTCAGATGAAAGACTGTTTACTTTCATAATCGGAGCTTCACCTAAAAGTCCTCCGTAAACGGCATAATCACCTACTTTTTTATTAGGTACGGGAATTATTCTGACGGCGGTAGTTTTTTTGTTAATCATCCCGATAGCCATTTCGTCGGCAATGATGCCTGAGATTACCGATGTGGAAGTATCACCGGGGATGGCAATCATATCAAGCCCGACGGAACATACGCTAGTCATAGCTTCCAATTTATCAAATGTCAGAACGCCTTTTTTTGCGGCTTCAATCATACCTGCATCTTCAGAAACGGGAATAAACGCTCCCGATAATCCGCCCACATAAGAGCTGGCCATAATACCGCCCTTTTTAACCGCATCATTAAGCATTGCAAGTGCAGCGGTTGTACCATGAGCACCAGCGTGCTCTAAACCCATAGCCTGAAATATACCGGCAACCGAGTCACCAATCGCAGGTGTCGGTGCCAAAGATAAATCTATAATGCCAAACGGGATATTCATTTTTTCAGCCATTCTGCGTCCTACAAGTTCACCCGTTGTTGTAATCTTAAAAGCGATTTGTTTAATTTTGTTAGCCAGTTCGCCAAAATCAGCATCTTTTGGGAGATTTTCAACTGCGGCTCTAACTACTCCGGGACCTGATACACCGATATTTAATGCGCATTCGCCTTCTCCATACCCATGAAAAGCCCCTGCCATAAACGGATTATCACCGGGAACATTACAAAAACATACCAATTTTGCTGCCCCGATTCCGTCTTGTTCTGCCGTAAGCCTTGCTGTTTCTTTTATTATCTCTCCCATTTTTTTTACCGCATCCATATTTATGCCGGCTTTAGTTGATGCCAAATTAATGGAAGAACATACCCTTTGTGTTTGTTTTAAGGCTTCAGGGATGCTTTCTATAAGCGCTATATCACCTTTTGTGCAGCCTTTTTCAACAAGTGCGGAAAACCCGCCTATAAAGTTTACGTTAACTTCTTTTGCCGCTTCATCCAAAACTTTTGCCAAATATACGTAATCGTATTCTTTGCAAGCTTCGCCCACGAGCGAAACGGGTGTTACCGCTATTCTTTTATTTATAATTGGGATAGAATATTCTTCTTCTATTTCTGATGCATATGTATACAGATTTTTTGCATATTTGGTTATTTTATTATAAATTTTCTCCCCAACCTCTTTTATATTTTCGCCACAACAATCTCTAAGGCTCAGGGCAAGTGTAACGGTCCTTATATCAAGGTTATGGACCTTTATCATATTTATTGTTTCAATTATAGATTTTTCATTAAAAAATGTCATTTATTTCCCTTTAAATAGTGTGCATTTTATCAAAAATTTCTTTTTTTTGAATCCAAATTTCCATACCAAGTTTTGAGCCTGTTTGGGTCAGGGCATCTTTAATTTCTTTAAAAGAATATTTTGATTTGCTGATATCTGCAAGCAAAAACATCATAAAGCATCCCTGCATAATTGTTTGGCGGATATCTTCAATGTTAACTTCATATTTTGCTAGTACCGATGCAATTTCCGCTACTATTCCTACCCCGTCTTTACCCGATATGGTAACGATTATTTTATTTTCGTCCATTTATACTCCAATCATATTTATAAATTTATTGTATAAATATTTGTTCTTAAAATCAATTGTTAAACTAAAACTTAAAGTTGCGTTCACCTGAATTTATTTTATCAAGGTTAGAAATTACAATTTGTTTGAGCTTTTCGTCATTTATTTTTTCAAGTTCTTTTAAAATAAGTTTTTCGCCAGTTTTTTTAGTAGTGTCAGAAGCGTAATCAATTAAATATTCTTTTAAAGTCATTATTGCGTTAGGCAGGCAAAAATTATGAATTTGAAGATTTTTGCAGATGCTCATAAACCTGTCGCCTGTTCTGCCGGAACCATAGCAGGCTGTACAGAAGCTAGGAAGATAATCAAGCTCCATAAGCCAATTTACTACTTCATCAAGAGTTCTGTTATCGTTAACTTCAAATTGGCTTGAATCTTCATCTTCTTTCTCTGGTTTATAGTAACCGCCCACACTTGTTTTTGAACCGCCTGATATTTGCGAAATCCCCAGTTCCAAAACGGCTTTTCTGCATTCTTTACTTTCTCTCGTAGAAACAATCATACCTGTATAAGGTACAGCTATTCTGATGACTGCAACAAGCTTTTTAAATGTCTCATCATCTATGGCATTTGAAAATGTATCGGGGTCTATATCATCAGCTCTTCTGATTCTGGGTACACTTATAGTATGAGGTCCGACACCATAAACAGCTTCTAAGTGTTCTGCGTGCATTAAAAGCCCCGTAAATTCATATAAATAGTTTTCCAAGCCGAATAAAACCCCTAAGCCGACATCATCAATACCTGCCTGCATGGCTCTATCCATGGCTTCGGTGTGGTAGGCATAATTATGTTTAGGCCCTGTTGGATGAAGTTTTTCATAACTTTCTTTATTATAAGTTTCCTGAAATAATATATAAGTACCTATTCCCGCATCGTGGAGTTTCTTATAGTTTTCAACTGTTGTAGCTGCTATATTTACGTTCACACGTCTTATTGCACCGTTTTTGTGTTTTATTGAATAAATTGTTTTAATTGACTCAAGAATATACTCTATCGGGTTATTAACTGGGTCTTCCCCTGATTCTATTGCTAAACGCTTATGCCCCATATCCTGAAGCGCTATTACTTCGTTTCTTATTTCTTCCTGCGTCATTTTTTTGCGGGGAATATGCTTATTTTTTGCGTGATACGGGCAGTATGTGCATCCGTTTACGCAATAATTAGATAAATATAACGGGGCAAAAAGTACAATTCTATTCCCGTAATATTCTTCTTTTATCTTTTTTGCAAGTGAAAATATCTCTTTATTTTGTTCTTTGTCATTGCATACCAACAAAAGTGCAGCTTCTGCGTGGTTTAAACCTTTTTTTTCTTTCGCTTTTTCTATGATTTTTTTTATTAAATCTTTATTTTCCGCATTTTCTTTCGCATATTTTATTGTTTTTATAATTTCTTCGTTATTAATAAATTCTTCTGCTTTTGTAGATTTTGGATTATACATATTTTTGCCTTTTATCAATTTAAGTATAGCTCAAAAAAACAATTATTGAATATAAAATAGAACTTTAATATCGAGTATCAGACATTTATGTTTTTAAATTCGGATAATTTAAAAAAACGCTAAAAAAATATACCCGATTGGCTAATATAATATAAATAATGTTTGTATTTATATTATTATTGTAAAAATAAGGATATTAAATGCAAACGTTATTACAAGAAGCTGTTATCTGCAATTGCGGAAGTATATTAACGGTTAAGGATGTAAATCTGAATTATGTTTCTTTTAATAATTCTTTTCTTGATTTATTAGGAATACAAAAACGTCAAGATATACTGAATAAATCAATATATGATATATTTGATAAAAATACATCGGAAATTATAAGCCGATATTCCACTCAAATAATAAAAACTCTTAACCAAAATACGTATAAAATAACTGTTAAAGATAAAATATTTAAAGTGCAAGGATACCCAGTTATAAGAAAAGGCGAGCTAAAAGGGTTATTATCAATAGCAAGTGATATTACACAAGAAGAAATGATTAAGTCTAAGTTAGTAAAAAGAATAAAAGACTTAAATCAAAAAATAAAAACCGAAAAAAAACTTGATGTTCAAAAAGAAATGTTTTTGGCAACATTAACTCATGATTTAAAGACTCCTCTGCAATCACAGATACGAGCATTGGAACTGTTAAATGACGGAAGGTTTGGAAATTTAAACGTAGAGCAAAAAGAGATAACGGATATGCTGCTTGAATCTTCCGAATTTATGCGTGAGCTCTTATATTCAGTATTAACTGTGTATAAATATGACAACGGATTAATAGTTTTAAATAAAACAAAATATGATATAAATGAAATGTTAAATACCTGTATAGCCGAGATAACATATTGGGCAAAAGGTAAGAATATCAGGCTGGAGTATAAAAATTTTCTGGACGATTATAGTGTATTCGGTGATGAAAAATATATGCGCAGAGTATTTTCAAACATAATAAATAATGCGGTAAATTATGCTTATAAAGATACATTTATCAGTATAATCGTGACTCGGGAGAAAGAAGAAGTATCAATAAAAATAAAAAACTTATCTTCTCCGATAAGTGAAGATTTGAGGGAACACATATTTGATAAATATATATCCGGAATGAATCAGGATAAAAAATTGGGAATAGGATTAGGGCTTTATTTTTGTAAAAAAGTAATAGAAGCGCATAAAGGGAAGATATATTTACGCTCAAACAATATCGAAAATGAGTTTGTGGTCAATTTGCCTATAACACAAAGTAAAGAACGGGAAAAGAAATTGACATTCAGTTGATAAGTTGCAAGCAAAAAATGTTCATGCTATAAAGAATATACTGCGGGAAGGAAACTTTTTGCTAGTCTAAAGAACGGAAGATTAGAACGCTGAAAAGAAATATAAAATTAGCACAAACAGCAGGATTCTGCTACGGTGTCAAAAGAGCGGTTGAAACAACAAAAAAAATAAAAATAGAAAATGCATCCAAAAATGTATGGGTACTTGGAGAGCTGATACATAATTCTCAGGTAATAAAAGAATTAGAGTCGCTGGGGATAAAAACCGTTGAAAAATTGCCTGATAATGAAACGGGGATATGTATAGTAAGAAGCCATGGTATGGCACCTCAAAAGATAAAAGAAATATCTGATAAAGGCTATGATGTAGTGGACTTAACGTGTTTGGACGTAAAAAAAGTTCAGCAAAAAGCAATACAATTGGCGCAAGAGGATTTTCTTGTTTTGATTTTAGGTAAGCCTGAACATCCTGAAGTAATTGCAATAAAAGCAAATGCCGATATTTATTCGGGTAATGTATATGTAATACCTGATCTTGAAACACTAAAAGAAATTACCGATAAAATAAAAGAACATAAAAAAGTCGGAGTAGTAATCCAAACAACGCAAAAATTGGAACTTTTAGAGAGCGTGGTAAATTATATTGTCCCGATAGCAAGTGAATTAAAAGTATTTAACACAATATGTAAATCTACTTCAATGCGGCAAAAAGAAGCAAGAGAACTTGCAAAAAATTCTGATTTAATGATAGTGGTGGGAAGTAAAAAAAGTGCCAATACTTCACATTTGGCGGAAATATTACAGGGTATAACCCAAACAATACATATAGAAACAGCTCCGGATTTGGATTTATATAAAGAACAATTGGTAAAAGCTCAAAATATAGGGGTGACAGCAGGTGCGTCCACTCCCGAAAACATTATAAAAAGTGTAATAGAAGAACTGGAAAAAATATAAGAAAGGATATAAATAATGACAAAAACAGTAAATGAACAAGATGAATTCGTCAGATTGCTTGAAGAAAGCTATAATTATCAGTTTTCAATAGCGGATGTAGTTAAGGGTATTGTAATTAAGCAAGAAAACGACGGTTTTTTAGTGGATATAGGCGCTAAAACCGAAGCTTTTCTTCCTAATAAGGAAATTACAAATAATCAGGTTAATGACAGAGATTATTCCGAATATATTGCTATAAATGATGTAAAAGAATTTTATATCTTAAAAGAAGAAGGCGATGATGAAAACGACAGAATCGTATTATCGTTGAAAAAATTATCTTGCGCAAAGGCTTGGCAAGAACTTCAAAATGCAAAATATAATAACGAAACAATAAATGCTAAAGTAGTACTTGTTGTAAGAGGCGGAGTAATTGTAGAAATATCAGATTTAAGAGGATTTGTACCTGCAAGCCAATTAAGAACGGGTGCTCCATTTGACGGATTAGTAGGTCAGGATATCGAAGTAAAAGTATTGGAAGCTGACGCAAAAAGAAATAAATTAATCTTATCTCAAAGACAGGCAGTTGCTGAACAAAGAGAACAGGTTGTTGATGAAATTATTTCACAACTGGAAGTAGGTTCCGTTGTTAAAGGTGAAGTAGTAAGAATTGCTGATTTCGGAGCTTTTGTTGATATAAACGGAGTTGACGGACTTCTTCCTATATCCGAAATATCATGGCAAAGAATTAAACATCCCTCTGACGTTATTTCTTTAGGGCAGGAATTGGAAGTAAAAATTCTTAAAATAGATATGGATATGAAACGTATCAGTTTAAGTTTAAAAAGAATGGGTGAAAATCCTTGGGAATCAATAGAAAATGAATTTCAAGAAGGGCAAATAATAAAAGGCACCGTGAATAAAGTAACTTCATTCGGAGCATTTATAAATATATATCCGGGAGTAGAAGCATTGCTGCCTTCGGCAGAAATGGAGCCTGCTAATGCTAATCCGTTTAATATATATAATGTAGGTGATGAAATAGAAGTATTAATTAAAAAATTCACTCCGCAAGAACACAGAATCGCTTTAAGTGTTAAAGACATACAAAAATAACAATGAAAAGGAGGGCTTTTTAACCCTCCTTTTTTTATAAATTTATAGACTTAATATTTTTTTACATAATAACAAAAAATTAAATTGACAAGTTTTAAAAAAACTGCGGAATAAAAGAAGGAAAAATTATGAAAGTAACACCTATAAATTTAATCGGTTCTCATAAAGCTGAAAAAACAGGTAAAAAACTTGGTGCAGCTGCAGGATTTATAAGCTATGTTCCTTATATGATTAAACGTGAAGGTCAGGGCTTAAAAGATATATTTGCAAAAAGTGCAAAGGAAGCTGTTGAAAACGGATGTAAAGCCGGAACTGGCAAAGCTATTCAAGCAGCTACAATCCTTGGAATGTCCTTGCTATTATCCTTTATCGGCTCTAAAGTCGGCGGCTTATTAGGTAAAGGTATTGATAAAATCCACGAAAAGAAAGAACAATAATTATAAAAAAATATTTTAAAAAGGAGTGATATTTATCACTCCTTTTTATTTAGCATATTTTTAAGATATTGACCGGTATAAGAATTTTTGCACATAGCTATTTGTTCGGGTGTGCCTTGTGCCACAATGTTTCCACCTAAATCACCGCCTTCGGGTCCAAGATCAATAATATGGTCTGCAATTTTTATTAAATCAAGATTATGTTCAATAATTAATACGGTGTTTCCCGAATCTGCAAGTTTATTAATAATTTTAATAAGTTTATCAAGGTCGTACCAATGAAGCCCTACTGTCGGTTCATCCAACAGATAAAGAGTTTTACCTGTTGCTCGTTTGTTAAGTTCGGATGCAAGTTTTATTCTTTGAGCTTCTCCTCCTGATAAGGTGGTTGCACTTTGCCCTAACTTCATATATCCTAATCCTACCTCGTTAAGAGTTTGAAGCCTTGATTTAATTTTGGGTATGTTTTCAAAAAACTCCAAAGCCTCTGAAATCGTCATATCAAGTACTTCAGAAATATTTTTACCCTTATATTTTACTTCAAGAGTTTCTCTGTTATACCTTTGCCCTTTACAGACGTTGCATTTTATATATACATCAGAAAGAAAATTCATTTCTATTCTTGTTAAACCGTCGCCTTTACAAGCTTCACATCGACCGCCTTTTACGTTGAAACTGAATCTGCCGGCGCTATATCCTCTTATTTTGGCTTCGGGGGTCTTTGCATAGAGTTCTCTTATATATGTAAATACATCCGTATATGTTGCGGGATTTGACCTTGGTGTTCTACCTATGGGAGCTTGATCAATACATATAACTTTATCTATGTTTTCAAAACCCTCAATTCTATCTATTCCTTGTGGTTTGGGTTTATTTTTAAATAATTTATGAATGGAATATTTATATATTAAATCGTTCATCAGCGTAGATTTTCCGCTGCCTGATAGTCCCGTCAGTACAACAACTTTGCCTAAGGGGATTTTTACGTTTAAATTTTTAAGATTATTTTTATGCGCATTAATGACTTCAATATATTTTCCGTTTCCCTCTCGCCTTTTTTTAGGGACGGGAATAGTTTTTTCTCCGCTTAAATATTGACCTGTAAGTGATTTTTTGCAATTAATAATATCATCTAATGAACCTTGTGCAATGATTTTACCGCCTTTTACGCCTGCATATAATCCGATATCCACTATGTGGTCGGCATTTCTTATCGTGTCTTCATCGTGTTCAACTACAATTAAAGTATTACCGAGATTCCTTAGGCGGATAAGTGTTTTTATTAACATATCATTATTATATTGATGAAGCCCTATTGACGGTTCATCAAGAACATATAATACTCCTGATAATCCGCTTCCGATTTGAGTTGCAAGCCTTATTCTCTGCGCTTCGCCTCCGGATAAAGTACCTGACATCCTCGCTAAATCCAGATAACTTAAACCTACATCAAGCATAAATTTAAGTCTGGCACGAATTTCTTCAAGTATTTGTTTCGCTATTGTAAGTTTATAGTCATCAAGTTCCAAATACAGGTCGGAAAAGAATTTATACGATTCTTTAACCGACATAAGACAGACTTCATATATATTTTTACCCATAATTGTAACCGCAAGCGGAAATGGTTTAAGTCTTGCCCCTTTACAGTCATTGCAGGGAATCTGTGACATATATTCCTGAATTTGTTCTCTTATTTCATCGGAGTTTGATTCCTCATATTTATGCATAAAATAAGGTATTACGCCCGAAAATGGCCTTGTTTGCGTAATGTATCTCGTGCCGCCAAATTCTTTAAAACGCAGTTTAATATATTCTGAACCCGAACCGTATAAAATAATATTTTGCTGAGCTTCGGGCAAATTTTCAAAAGGGGTATCCATGTTTATCCCGAAATGATTAGCAACGGAGGTTAAAATATCCTGATAGTACGGATTGCCTGTTTTTGCCCAAGGATAGATAGCTCCGGATTTTAGTGATTTTGTTCTGTCAGGAATTATCAAATCGGGATCCGGCTCATAATGAGCACCAAGCCCCGCACATGTCGGGCAAGCACCGTATGGGTTATTAAAACTGAATATTCTCGGTGCCAGTTCTTCAAAGCTCAAATTACAATTCGGACAGGCAAGTTTTTCGGAAAAAATCATTTCTTTTCCGCCTACAACATCCACAATCAATAATCCGTCCGATTTTTGAAGTGCTATTTGTGCACTGTCAGTCATTCTGGCTTTTACTGTTTCTTTAATAACCAGTCTATCCACAACTACATCTATTGTATGTTTTTGAGTTTTGTTTAATTCAATTTCATCTTCGTCAAGATTATATATTTTTCCGTCAACTCTAACCCTGACAAAGCCTTCTTGTTTAAGTTCTTCGAAAAGATTAATATATTCGCCCTTTTTCCCTCTGATTATAGGTGCAAGCAATTGAATTTTTGTGCCTTCAGGCAGTGAGAAAATTTTATCAACAATTTCATCAATTGATTGAGGTGCAATTTCGCATCCGCATTCGGGACAATGCGGAGTGCCTATTCGTGCAAACAAAAGTCTTAAGTAATCATATATTTCGGTAACTGTTCCTACCGTTGAACGAGGATTGTTTGTTGTAGATTTCTGGTCAATTGATATTGCGGGTGAAAGTCCCTCTATGCTTTCGACATCAGGTTTATCTAATTGACCTAAAAACTGTCTTGCATAATTTGAAAGACTTTCTACATATCGTCTTTGTCCTTCGGCAAATATGGTGTCAAAAGCTAAAGAGCTTTTTCCGGAGCCCGAAATCCCCGTAAAAACTATCAATTCGTTCTTTGGCAGTTCTAAACTGACATTTTTTAAATTGTGTTGATTAGCTTTTCTTATAATTATTTTATCGCTCATAATAATATTATGGCACGAAATTAATTTTTAAACAGTCTGCACGCAATAAGTGCTCCATCTGTATTTACATAGGGAGGGAACCCCTCATCACATATCGGCATTTTTTTATCACATCTCGGTACAAACGGACATCCCGAAAAATTATCTTTTATACTTGGCGGTTGTCCTTCTATCGGGGTTAATTTTTCAGTATTTAAATCGGGTAAAGTCTTTATTAGCGCCTGTGTATACGGATGCTTCGGATTCTTAAATAATTCTTTTGCATCAGACATTTCTACTATATGTCCGTGATACATAACCGCTGTTGTATCCGCTGCTTCATATACCAATCCAAAGTCGTGTGATATAAAAATTATTGATGTTTGTTGATTTTTTTGTATTTCTTTTAAAAGTTCCATAATTTGAGCTTGGACTGTCACATCAAGCGCAGTTGTCGGTTCATCGGCAATTATTATTTCTGATTTACATGCAAGTGCCATAGCTATGATAACTCTTTGCCTCATCCCGCCCGAAAATTCGTGCGGATATGCTTTTAGTCTTTCTTTCGCATTCGGAATCTTAACCATCTCAAGCGCTTCAATCGCTTTTTTTTCTGCTTCCGTTCCTTTGAGATTTTGGTGAGTTTCTATAATTTCTGTAATCTGTGAGCCTATTGTATATAAAGGATTTAGGGAGGTCATAGGATCTTGAGGAACAAGTGCTATTTCTTTGCCTCTTATTTTTTGCATTTGCTTTTCATTGTAATTAAGTAAATTGTTGCCTTTATATAATATTTGTCCGGAGGTAATTTGGGCATTTGGAGCTAATAATTGTAATACAGACATTGCTGTAACGGTTTTGCCGCAGCCTGATTCTCCTACCAATGCTAATGTTTGACCTTTCTCAAGCGTTAGATTCACATTGTATAATGCCTGATAGGGCTTTCCGTTTGATATAAACGATAAATTTAAATCTTTTATTTCTAAAATACTCATAAAAAGATATTATCTTATGTTTATGGTGAATGCAATCGGTAAATTAAACAGTAATTTCTCCCTTGAAAGAATAATCAGCCCTGCCTGACATATAAATATCTTTTTCGGGATTATTAATATTCCCATCCCATTCAATCAGAAGCTGACCGCCGGGTAAATTAACTTTTACTTTTGAATCACATAAACCGTTTAAAATTGCAGCAACCGTTGATGCGCAAGCTCCTGTACCGCATGCCAGAGTTATTGCACACCCTCTTTCCCATACATCAAGATTTATTTCTTCACGAGAAAGAATTTTAATAAATTCGACATTTGTTTTTTCGGGAAAAATCGGATGTTTTTCTATTTCACTGCCGTATTTAAGCGCTAAAGCTTTTGTATCTTCATCTGTTATTATAACGCAGTGCGGGTTCCCCATACTGATGGCATTTGCTTTAAATGTTCTATCTGATACTTTTAAATCAAAGTTCAAATTGCTGTTAACTTTAGCAGGAATTTTATCAGGGGCTAAAATGGGTTTTGACATATTAACTCTTATTCTGCCGTCATCCAATATTTTAGGAATTATATTGCCCGCTTTTGTTTCTACCGAAAATTCTTTTTTATTTATTAATCCTTTATCATAAACATATTTTGCAAAGCATCTTATACCATTCCCGCACATTTGTGCGATAGAACCGTCAGAATTGTAAAATATCCAGCCTGTATCTGTATTTTTTGTATTAGGATTAACAATAATCAGCCCGTCTGCACCTATCCCAAAATGTCTGTCGCATAATTTTATTGCAAGCTTCGACGGAGATAAATTTGCTTTTTTGTATTCCTCAAAATCTAAAATAACAAAATCATTTCCCAGTCCTTGCATTTTGGTAAAGTTAATCACGGGCATTAATTTCTCTCCTTTTTTTGTTGTCTTTATATATAACTTGAGGTTGATAGGTTTCGGATGTTTTATCTTTAAATTCTTTAGACTCGTATGATTTATTAAATACTCTGGTTGTTAATGCGTCAATATAAGTATCATTCAAATGTGCATAATCAAAAAGAACTGTACCTTTTGCTTTAAATACACGAGTTTTATGTATTTGCAACAGTAAATCTTCAAAAGAACCGCCCATAAATGTTACAAATAACCCGGGATAAATTTTTGTTTTTGAAGTTGTATTTCTTATAACATCATTTAAAAGCATAATAGCTGTATTTTTATCTCCCGTTAAAATTAAAGGAGTGAATCCGTCTACATAATTGTGTATCGCCCAATTTCGCCAATTCTGCATTTTTGTTGAAATACATTTTTTTAAATCAGGAAATATTACTGCTGTTATTTTAATATTTTTATTAGCGGTTATATTTCTAACTCCTACCAAAAATTTAGATATTTTGTTTTGTCTGTATATACACCATAATTGCCATTCATAAGTACCATATTCAATATCTATGGGGTCAATCCCGTAAATATATTGAAATTCTTCTCTTGCTGCGTTTGTATAACCCCAGTTTGAACTGCGATAGTTTGAAAAAGACTCGTCAACACATTGAGGATATCTTATATAATCCAAATTAATTCCGTCGATATCATATTTCTCAACAATTTCTTGAATTAACCCGAGAACATATTCCTGAACCTGAGGATTGGCTGGATCTAAGAAATAGCCATTATGTTCCGATAGAGAAAATACAGGTGTTTCTGAATCATAGTTCAGTAACCTTTTATTAGACCACATCGGATATACACTCAAAACATGATTAGGAGTAGTTTGGGGATTTTCATTACCTACATAAAAAGTTTCAAACCAAACATGAATTTTCATTTGTCTTTTATGCGCTTCTTTTATCCATATAGCTAACGGATCAAATCCGATAAATTCTTCTCTTTGATACCTTACGCCGTATCTTCTAAGATGTTCGCTCGGGTATATGGTTTTACCATGGTAATATGTTTCTAAAAATATATCTGTAAATCCTGCATCAGAAAGCCTATCCAGGGTTTTTTCTATTTGAGAAGCAGTTTTTTCAACGGGTCTTATCCAAACTCCTTTTAGTTCATCAGGATAATAAGGAATAGCATTTTTTATCGCATTATCAAGCGACTCCATTGCTTCCGTAATATATTGTTGAGTTTTTTCAGGCTTCTTTTCGGCTTTTTTCAATAAATTTAGGGAAGAACTGATATATGTATCTGTCTTTTTATCAGTGTATGCCGTATTATTCTGCTTATAATAATCAACAATTCCGTTAATTTCGTTAAGTTTTTCTTTAGCAGCAAAAATAAGACTTTCAGGGGTTAAAAGTACTCTTATTGTACTGTTATAATAATCGATATAAATTTTAGAGCCTACTTGTACATTCTTTAGTATCCAGTTTTTAGCACTTCCGTGACCTGATATAACAAAACCGTTGTATGGAATTATAGAATCTGCACCGTTTAAACTTACTACCATATTATTAACTACAATAGCTTCGGTACCGAATTCATTTGTGCCTGTTCTTACTCCGTATTTTGGAGTATATACAATCAGCTGATTCGGACCTCTTAAGCCGGGGTAATATGAATTTGACTCATTTGTTTTTACGGGGTCTATAAAATTAATTATATGTTGATTATCCATATAAACAATATTTTCGGGCGGTTGAAACTGATATGGTATATTGTTTTGTTCTTCACTTTCTTCCTGTTTTACATATTCAATCGGTGCTGTTGAATCGGTAGGAAGAATATTATCTTTCAGCTGCAAACGCAATGATGGCTCGGCTTGGACTTTTGCAGTCTGAACAAATAAAATTAATATTATAACAATTATCCCTAAAAATTTCCTCATAGTATCTATGATATATAAAAACATTTAATTTGTTAATACTTTAATATAATTAAAAAAATATTAAATTTTGAATAACATACAATTTTTTATATTATGATTTAATTAAGGAGATAAAACCCATGGAATATAAAGATTATTATAAAATTTTGGGCGTAGAACGTGATGCGACAGAGGCTAAGATAAAATCCGCATATAGAAAACTTGCAAGGCAATATCATCCGGACGTAAATAAATCTCCTGATGCCGTGCAAAAATTTAAAGATATAAATGAAGCATACGAAGTATTATCCGATAAAGAGAAAAAGTCAAGATATGATAGCTTAGGTGCAAATTGGCAGCAAGGTGCTAATTTTACTCCGCCCCCCGGGTTTGAGGGTTTTAATTTTAATCAGGGCGGTGCAGGATTCAGTCAAAGCTTTTCAAATATGGGTGATTTTTCTGACTTCTTCAGCTCAATATTCGGAGATTTGATGGGCGGAGCCGGTGCTGCTCAAAGATCAAGAAGAACTTCATCAAGAAGAACTTCAGGTTTCTCCTATGAAGATATTTTTTCAGGTGCGCAAGGACCTCAAATGCGCCAAACAAGAGCAAACACAGAACCTCAAGAATCTTTAGACATTACTCAAGATTTGAATATAACTGCAAAAGATTTAATGAACGATAAACCGATAAACGTAAAAATGAGTACTGTTGAAAAATGCACAAAATGTTCGGGTGTAGGCAGTATGTGCTCAGAATGCGGCGGAACGGGAATCGTCAGTAAATCAAGAACATTGTCGGTTAAAATTCCAAAAGGAGTAAAAGAAGGTCAAAAAATAAGGCTTAAAGGCGAAGGAAAAACCGATAATTACGGTAGAAAAGGCGATTTGTACTTTACTATTAAATTTAAAGATAATGAATATATTATAGATGGTGAAAATATAACAAAAACTCTTGAAGTAACACCAGCCGAGGCTGTAATAGGCTGTAAAAAGGATATATCTACTCTGCATGGCGTAATAGGTATTAAAATACCGCCTGAAACGAGAAACGGTAAAATATTAAGATTAAAAGATTTGGGATTACCTAAAAAAGCAGGCGGATATGGTAATTTAAACGTTAAAATAGCCATAAATCTTCCTACCGTAATTTCCTCAAAACAAAAAGAGCTTTATAAAAAGTTATTGGAACTGGAATAAAATTAAAAAAATTTCTTATTGTTTTATTTGTGGGTGTACACTGCAATAATCCGGCTTACATATTATTGTCTAAATAATTATCGATTGTTATAATTGATATTATGAAAAAGTTTCATATTCCTTTATATATAATTTTATTTTTTATATTGAATTGCTGTCCTTTATTTTTAAATAAAGCTAATGCCGAACTGCCAACTTTTGGCGGAGATGATTTATATAAATATTATGTTTTAGATAGAATAGATGCAGCTGATAGCCCTGACTATGTAAAAAAATTTGCTTATGAAAATGACTGTTTTGGGGTAATAAAAAGTTACTTTTGGAGTTATGATCTTTTTAAAAATAACGGCGGTGTATATGTGTGCGATAAAAATGGCAAAGCAGAGTTTATTTATGATTACAAAAATAAACTTCGATTTGCCAAATGGTACGAAAAACGTAAATTTAAAAAACCTGTTTTTGAATTTTAATTAATTTTCAAAACTGCGTCTGATAGAAATATCGTATTGCAAAAAATTATAATTTATGCTCTTATTTATGTATCAAATAGTAGGTTATTTATGATTAAAAAATTAATAATTACATATTTATTATTCTTTGTTTTTATATTGAATTCCTTTCCTTTATTTTCAAATACAGCTGATGCCGAACTGCCAACTATGAGTGAGGACGAATTATACAAAATACATATTTTAAGCAGAATAGATGCAGCTGATAGCCCTGACTATGTAAAAAAATTTGCTTATGAAAATGACTGTTTTGGGGTAATAAAAAGTTACTTTTGGAGTTATGATCTTTTTAAAAATAACGGCGGTGTATATGTGTGCGATAAAAATGGCAAAGCAGAGTTTATTTATGATTACAAAAATAAACTTCGATTTGCCAAATGGTACGAAAAACGTAAATTTAAAAAACCTGTTTTTGAATTTTAATTATTTTTCCTTATTGTTCGTTTAGATATTTGATTCTTACTAATATTTCTAAAAGAAATCAAAGAATAAAAAATCATATTAAAAACAACCAAATAATTATCTGATTACCAAAATATTTGCATAGGAACTAAACTGATTGCTATTGTTTTTAAGCTTATGAATTATTATAATAATTGTTATGAAAAAGTTTATTATTGCTTCGTATATAATTTTATTTTTTATATTGAATTGCTGTCCTTTATTTTTAAATAAAGCTGATGCCGAATTGCCAACTTTTGGCGGGGATGATTTATATAAATATTATGTTTTAGATAGAATAGATGCAGCTGATAGCCCTGACTATGTAAAAAAATTTGCTTATGAAAATAATTGCTTCAAAATTATTAAACATTATTATTGGAGTTATGAACTATTCAAAAATAAAGGCGGAGTGTATTCTTGTATAAAAGATAAAAAAGTACAGTATATTTACGATTATGATAATAAACTTCGATTTGCCAAATGGTATGAAAAACGTAAATTTAAAAAACCTGTTTTTGAATTTTAATTATTTTTCAAAACTGTGTCTGATAAAAATGCGTATTGCAAAAAATTATAATTTATGCTCTTATTTATGTATCAAATAGTAGGTTATTTATGATTAAAAAATTAATAATTACTTATTTATTATTCTTTGTTTTTATATTGAATTCCTTTCCTTTATTTTCAAATAAAGCTTTAGCAGAGCTTGAAGAAATGAGTGGAGATGAAGCTTATAAATATTACGTTTTAGACAGAATAGATGCAGCTGATAGCCCTGACTATGTAAAAAAATTTGCTTATGAAAATGACTGTTTTAAAATTATGAAACATTATTATTGGAGTGATGAACTTTTTAAAAATAAAGGCGGAGTGTATTCTTGTATAAAAGATAAAAAAGTACAGTATATTTACGATTATGATAATAAACTTCGATTTGCCAAATGGTATGAAAAACGTAAATTTAAAAAACCTGTTTTTGGGGATTAAATAACTATTAGTTTTTTTATTGAAGGTTTTGATATTTGATTCATTACTTTTAAATTTAACTTTTTGTCATCAACTCGTAATAATTTTGGCGGAAATGGTTCTTCTTTCCAATCAAATTTATATTGAATTCTGCCTAAAAATTCGGGATTACGAGTTTTTGCTATTTGTGGATCATAAAATTTTAATTGGTTATTTTTATCTTTAGTTACTGTTAATACATGAGCTTTAAAACGGCCATCATAACCTTTGCCTTTCCATTGAAATGCAAAAATATATCTTTCTCCCTGACCGACGGTATTATCAAGCCAATTTATGCAATCAAATTCGTTTTTTGCTTTACTTTTTGTAAATTCTGGAGTTTTTCCCGTTTTTGGGTCAATAAATGCTATATTGGGTCTTTTTGCCAACTCTCTTTTTATATCACTATCCAAGCTGATATTTACTTCTAAATCATAGCCTCTGATTCTTGCTTCTGCTACCGCAACACAAGCCTGACAGTTTTCCTTATATGTAATATTCCCAAAAGCATTATAATTTGGGTTTGTCCCTTTAACCGCATCTTCAATAGTCATTGAATTACCTTTTTTAACTCCTGCTATTTCAGCAGTATCTAGAGAATATGCATTATTAGCAAATATTCTGTTATTTTTATTATCTTTCTTTTCAGAATGTAAAATATCTCCTTCTGATAAATTTTTTTTACTGTAATTACCGAGCCCGATATCTATATTTAAGTTTTTATCTTTCATAATCGGGTATTTAATATCTTCTCTTGTTAAAGAAGTGTTTCCGGAACCGCCTGAAGATGTTCCTCCGTTTTTAAATGTAAACTTGCCTTCATCATCACGTGGATGATCTGCTTCGTTCCAAGTGTTCATTGTAATTTTCCTTTCTTGCTTATGCATGATAATGTATGTTATTTTTTGCTATACCACATGCCTAT